>NZ_JBVHLF010000002.1:147198-159356 GCF_055559155.1 Kitasatospora sp. NPDC024654 | reverse complement strand
GGTGACGTATCGCACCGATGGGAGGTAGCCAGAAAACCCCCCCCCCCCGCCCCCCCCCCCCCCCCCCACGCCCCCCCCCCCCCCCCCCCCCCCCCCCCCCCCCCCCCGACGGCTCAGTGCGTGGCCGGGATGATCTTGCTCAGCCACTCGAAGACCGTGGGCACCATCGGCTTCCAGGTGGAGACCAGGTGCGCACCGTTGTTCTCCACCGGCGTCACGGTGGTCGGTGCCTTCGCCGCCTGCTGGAGTGCCACGGCGTCCTCGTAGCCGTCGCCCTTCTTGCCGGTCGCGTAGATCGCGACGTTCGGTGGGGTCGCGGCGTGGGTCAGGATGTAGAGGGGGTTCTGGGTCTGCCGCAGGGAGGGGTCCCTGGCGGTCAGCGAGTCGCTCTCGGCAGCCGGGTCGTTGTAGCCGGACATGCTGATCGCGGCGCGGTAGATGTTCGGGTGGGCCAGTGCGAGCTTGCTGGCGCAGTGCGCGCCCGCCGAGTAGCCGGCCACCGCCCAGTGGTCGGGAGAGGCGTCGGTGCGGAAGTTGTCCAGGACCATCTGCGGGACGTCCCGGCTCAGCCAGGTCTCCGCGTTCACCTTGCCCGGGACGTCCGAGCAGCCGGTGTCGGTGTTCCGGCCCAGCAGGGTGACCCGCGGCGAGACCAGGATGAACGGGGTCACCTGGCCCGAGGTCATCAGCGGCGCGAGCTGCTTGGAGACGTCCATGCTGCCGAACCAGGCGCTGGAGGAGCCCGGGAACCCGGCGAGCAGCTCGACCACCGGGAAGGTCTTGTTCTGGTAGGCGGGGTCGTTGTACTGCGGCGGCGTCCACACCAGGACCTCGCCGTCGACCCCGGAGAGCCGGCCCTTGAGGTCGGTCTCCTGGACGTCCTTGGGCACCGCGCTGTCGTCCACGGGGTGGAAGGACTGGATCACCTTGGCCTGTCCGGCGTCGGCCTTGAGGCCCGCGTTGGGGTTCGTCGGGGGCGCGGGGACGGCCCGGACGTGGTTCCCGGTGCCCAGCAGGTCGCCCCAGTTGTCATAGAGCAGGTTCGCGTTGTTGACCATGACGAAGACCATGGTCACCGCGGTGACCTGGCAGAGCAGCACGGTGCCCAGGAAGCCGAGGGTCCGCAGCGGCCCGGTTCCCCCGCCGCGCCGGCGCCGGGTGCGGCGGGCGGCCCGGCCCATCCCGGCCGGGAGGCCCGGCTCCTCGCTCGCCGGGGAGCCGCCGGCCCGGACCCACTGGAGCATGGCCAGTCCTATGGACGCCACGAACAGCACGATCGTGAGGACGAAGAAAGGGGTGCCTGTCAGCTGCATCGGGTTCTCGTATCCGGTCACCAGCCGCCCGGGTCCCGCTCGCCCGTGCGCGCATTACAAGATCATGGACGACGAGAACAGGTGTCCGGTTTCCCGATTGCTGAGATAAGCCTGAGAGCCGCGTCACATTTCCCCGGGTATTCGCTTGGAATCTGGGAGTCCGGTGGTTGTCGGGAGGGGGGCAGAGTTCGCGGCAGGGTGGAAAACGGGCGATTTCGCCGGGCGGGCACTCAGGGGATCAAAGCCTCCAAAGATGACAAATCGGACATGGCCTCAGGTGAGGGTCCTCACATGGTCCGGGGGACTACGAGGGTCGATAGTTGATCGTCCGGGGTCGCCGCGGGTCATGACGACGGGTGCATCGGTATCCGGTCGGGCGGGCCGCGCCGCCGTGTCCGGCGGGCCGCGATGTGCGCAGGTCGGGGGCGCTCCGCGGTGGATCCGAAAGTTTTTGGACGAACAGGTTTGGGGTGGGGAGGGCCGGGTACCCCCGGCCGCCGGGGCGGCGCCCGAGGGCGGCCGTCCTACGGCGTGGCGTCGTAGCAAGGGGCCTTGGCCGGGCACCCAGGCGCCGCTAAGAATTGGCCCAGTCAACGTGCTGGAGCGCTTCCCCGCTCCGGCACATCTTCGTCAGGTCCCCCTTCCTGGGTGCCCGGCGCCCCGCCCCGACCACGCGGACCCCGAGCGGTTCGCGGTCTTCCCCCAGGGCGGCGGCGCAGCCAGTTGATTGAGGTCTTGCTTCATGTTCTCCAAGCGCGTTCGCACGTCTGCCGCCCTGTTGGCCTCTGCCGCGGGCATCGTCGCCCTCGGCACCGCCGTTGCCCCCTCCGCCGCCAGCGCCGCCACCCCGCAGCAGATCGCCGCGCAGATCGTGCCGGCGAACCAGCTCGCCTCCTTCAGCCAGATCGTGTTCCACGAGAGCAGCTGGAACGTCACCGCCGTCAACGCCTCCTCGGGCGCCTACGGCCTGGTGCAGGCGCTGCCGGGCTCGAAGATGGCCTCCGCCGGTGCCGACTGGCGCACCAACGCGGCCACCCAGATCAAGTGGGGCCTCAACTACATGAACACCCGCTACGGCAGCCCGAACGCCGCGTGGGCCTTCTGGCAGGTCCACCACTGGTACTGAGCCGGTGGCAGCGAGCCGGCCCTGATCCCCGGCCGGTAGCTCTCTCGTCCAGGCCATCACCACGGCGCCCCGAGCGTCGCGGTGATGGCCTGGACGCGTTTTCGGTGGCCCGTTCGGGGTGGCGTTGCTCTGCCAGGACGAATCGGGTCGTAGTGCATAGGCTGTCCCCGACGGTGGCGGTCACTGCGGTGGGAGCACCGGCGCGCTGCGCGGCACTCTCTCCCGGAAGGTCCGGATCCACCGTGCGCTCGATGTCCGTGTCACGGAGCCGCCCGCTGACTCCGGAGCGCAACCCGAGGAGAATCCGAGGACCCGGCCATGAGAAGTCGACCGCTGACCTCCAGGTCCGCCGCACTGTCCGCGCTGTCGATCGCCGGCGGTCTGCTCGCGACCTTCCTGACCGCGGGTGTCGGTACGGCCGCCGCCGCCACGCCCGGTACGGGCACCGCTGCCCAGGCGTCTCCATCGAGTGCGCGGCTGCCCGGTACCGGCGGGCTGTGCGGGGAGCTGACCACGGCCGGCGGCTACCAGGCCGCCATCCGCGTCCCGCACGGGTACGTGACCTGCGACACCGCGCTGCGCGTCTACCGCCAGTACTACGCGGACCTCAGGGCCGGTCGGGCCCCGGGCAACGGTGGCGGCGGCCCGGTGCACGTGGGGCGCTGGGTCTGCCAGTCCCCGCCGTACACCGAGCGATACCTGCCGGCGACCTGCGTGCGCGGGCGCACGGTGGTGACGGCGCACATCATCGGCCTGTCCCGCTGAGTGCGTCCGGCTGATCGGATCGGGTTCCCGCCGGTCCCTGGCCGGCGGGGGCGCCCGCCTAAGGTGACGCCATGGCGCGATTCGACGGATACCGCGTGCTGATCACCGGGGCGGGACGGGGGATAGGGGCGGCCACGGCGCGGCGCCTCGCGACGGAGGGCGGCCGGGTGCTGGTCACCGACCGGGACCCGGCCCGCGCGGAGCGGGTGGCCACCGCCATCCGTGCCGACGGTGGCACGGCGGAACCGTACGGCTGCGACGTCGCCCGTCGGGACGCGGTCGGGGCGGCGGTCGCGCACGCCGTCGGGAGCTTCGGCGGCCTGGAGGTGCTGGTCAACAACGCGCACGCCTGCCACCCGAGCCCCGAGCGGTTCGAGGAGCACGACGACGACGCCTGGTACCAGGACTTCGAGGTCACCCTGCACGGCGCCTACCGCTGCGTCCGGGCCGCGCTGCCGCACCTGGCCGCCGCCGGTGGCCGGGGCGCCATCGTCAACATCGGCTCGGTGAACGGCGAACGCCACTTCGGCCTGCACGCCTACAGCGCCGCCAAGGCCGGACTCGCCTCGCTCACCCGGACGTTGGCCGTCGAGTGCGCGCCGCGCGGGGTCCGGGTCAACCTGGTCGCGCCCGGCACGGTCGACACCGAGGGCTGGGCGGACCGCCGCCGGGTGCTCAAACTCGCCGCCGAGGAGTACCCGTTGGGGCGGGTCGGCGAGCCGGCGGACATCGCCGCGGCGGTCGCCTTCCTGGCCTCCGCCGACGCCGCCTGGATCACCGGCGTGACGCTGCCGGTCGACGGCGGCCTGCTGGTGAGCAACCTGGGACTGAACCGCGCGATGGCGCGCGGACGCCGGCCCGAATAGCGGCGGCGGTCCGAGCCGCTTCACCGACAGCACCGCGTCCACCGCCCGGTGGGCGCGGTGAGTCTTGTGCGCCCGCTCGACGCAGTGCAATATGCCATTGCACTGTTTACTCCGGCGTTCTCGTGTGCCGCGTTCTGCCGCGGTGTCGTCCGGCGTGCCCTGGCCGCAGCCTGCGTCCGCCAGGAACTCCCCTTTCCCTGAAGGACTGTGACGTATGGGCAGTTTTCTCTCCGGCTTACTCCGGCGCGGCAGGCGAACCGTGTTCACCGGCCTGGTCGTCGCGCTGGCCGCCGCCGGGCTCAGCAGCCCGCTCTCGGCGGTGGCGGATCCCCACCCCGCCGCCGACGGCTGGGTGAAGACCACGGACAGCGGCTGGGTGCAGGTCAAGCCGGGCACACCCGGAACGGCCACCGCCACGCCCAGGGCGGTGGCCGCCGCGGCGCCGATCCGGGCGGGTGACCGGATCGGGCCGAAGGTCGCCGACGGCGCCGACCCGGGCACCGGCGATCCCGACAGCGGCTACGTCTCGAACCAGTACGACCTGCAGGTCACCTACAAGGGCGGGCAGGACTCGGCCGGCGTGGTGATCGGCCCGCCCAAGGTCTACCTGGTGGTCTGGGGCTCCCAGTGGGGCACCCCGTCCACCAACTCCACTGGCGACGTGGTGCTTTCGCACGACGCCGACCAGGCGGTGCCCTACCAGCAGGACTTCTTCAAGGGCCTGGGCAGCGCCGGCGACGGTTGGAGTGCGGTGCTGACCCAGTACTGCGAGGGGATCCCGGCCGGTAGCGTGCAGTGCCCGGCGAGCGCCGCGCACGTCCCGTACCCGGTGGCCGGCAGCGTGCTCGCGGGTGTCTGGGTGGACAACGGCGCGCCCGCCCCGCAGTCGGCGAGCGAACCCCAGCTCGGCGCCGAAGCGGCCGCCGCCGCCCAGCACTTCGGCAACACCACCGAGGCGCAGAACCGCAACGTCCAGTACGTGATCGACTCGCCGCAGGGCACCGACCCGGACACCTGGAAGGAGCTCGGCTACTGCGCCTGGCACGACTTCGAGCGCTCCTCCTACGGCCAGCTCGCCTACACCAACATGCCCTACCTGACCGACAACCCGGGCTGCGGCACCAACTGGTTCGGGGAGAACACCGCCCGCGGGCGACTGGACGGCTACGGCATCATCGGCGGCCACGAGTACGCCGAGACGGTCACCGACCCCGACACCCCGGGTGGCTGGACCGACGGCACCGGCCAGGAGATCGCCGACAAGTGCGCCTGGATTCCGCGGGGTTCGAACGGCGGGCTGTTCTTCGAGGACCTCTCCACCGGCTCGTTCCCGTTGCAGACCCTGTGGTCCAACGCCGACCACCTCTGCATGGCCTCCGACCCGGTCCACCAGAACCAGCCACTCGTCCTCAGCACCATGTGCGACCGGACCGACCCGCCGAACTCGCCGGTCTCGATCCCGGCGGTCGCGGTGGACGGCGCCGGTTCGGCGGTCTCCTACCGTGCCACCGGCCTGCCGCCGGGGCTGAGCATCGACCCGGTGAGCGGCGTGATCTCCGGTTCGGCAGCCGCCACCGGGGGCTACCGGCGGGTGACCGTCACGGCCAGTGACCCGGACGGCCACGGCGCGA
The DNA here is from genome assembly GCF_055559155.1 of Kitasatospora sp. NPDC024654. Taxonomy (NCBI): domain Bacteria; kingdom Bacillati; phylum Actinomycetota; class Actinomycetes; order Kitasatosporales; family Streptomycetaceae; genus Kitasatospora; species Kitasatospora sp. NPDC024654. Next base: position 153,655 of record NZ_JBVHLF010000002.1, on the reverse strand, counting down.
GCACCGGCTTCTGGGAGAACCTCTCCGCCAGCGGGCCCGCCGGCTGCGGCGGCATCGAGCAACTCATCGACACCGGCTTCGAGAACGGCTCGGCCGACGTCGACCACACCGGGATGACCGACGCCTGGAACCCGTCCAGCTACAACCTGATCACCCCGTCCAGCCTGCACGCGGCACACAGCGGCAGCTGGTACGCCTGGCTCGGCCAGCACACCGGCCAGGACGACTCGATCACCCAGTACCTGGACACCTACCCCGGCTACCACCAGGCGACCTTCTCGTTCTGGCTGGACGTCGACTCGACCAACGGCTCGGCGAGTTCGCCCGACACGCTCTCCCTGGTGGTGCTCGACCAGTACACCAGGCAGCCGCTCGGCACGGCCGCGACCTGGACCAGCCAGACCCGGACCAACGGTTACCGGTTGCAGACGGTCGACCTCACCCCGTACCTGAACCAGGTCGGGTTCGGCACCACCATCGGCCTGGAACTCGTCGCGCACGAGACCGGGAGCACGCCCTCGACGGCGTTCCTGGTGGACGACACCTCGGCCCGCGAGTACTGAGCGAGTTCCGCGCGAGTACCGGGTGAGCGCCGCCGCGGGGCGGGCCAACGGGCCTGCCCCGCAGCGGCGTCGGGTGGCTACTGCGCGGTGTTGCGGCGGCGGCCGAGCAGCACGCCGGCGGCGGTGCCGAGGACGCCGATCACGATCCCGGCGATGCCGAGTGCGCGGGCGGTGTCGTCGCTGGTGCTCTTGGCGGGGGCGGCGGCGCTGTTGGCCGTGGCGGTGCTGGGGTCGGTGAGGGTGAGGACGGGGGCCGGGTGCTCGGGCTCGGGCTGGCCGGGCTTGGTCTGGTCGATCCAGCGGACCACGTTGCCGTTGCTGTAGGTCTGCAGGGCCTTGAAGACCACCTGGTCGGTGCCGTCCGGCAGGGCGCCGAAGTCGACCGTGAAGTCCTGGTAGTGGCCGGGGGTGATCTGGCCGCCGGTCCAGACGATCTGCGAGACGGCGTCGGTGATGTCGCCGTCGTCGGTGTGGATCGGGGTGGCCAGCTTGACGGTCTGGATCTGGTCGGTCCAGCCGGGCACGGCCGCCGCCAGCACGGACGGGATCGGGGTGTCGGTGGGGAAGTCGACCTCGACCTTCACGGTGCTGGCGGTGTCGTCCTCGTTGGGGACCCGGAAGGCGAAGGTCTGGTCGGTGGCGTCCTTGGAGACGCTGGACGGCTGCACGGTGACGTGCGCGGAGGCGGGGCCGGCGACCAGCAGCACGGTGGCGGCGGCCAGGGCGGACGCGGCGGCGAGGCGGCGCGCGGAGGGCTTGCTCATGGTGGGGGTGTGCTCCGTAACAGGAGAGAAGTGATCAGGACGTCACCGGGCCGCCGCCGGGAGCAGGGCACCGAGGCCCGCTCGCGCCGGTCAGACGGCCGGCGCCACCGGTGGACCCCGCCTGATCACGTGGTGCCGCAGCAGCCGCCGCCCGGGGGTGGTCGGGCGTCCGCCCGGTCGGGTCGGCCGGGGACCGGGCGCGCCGAGTCCGCCGGCGGCGTGTGTCGGCGGCACGGCGAAGAGCGCGCGCAGGGTGGCGAGCAGGACGCCGCAGGCGTGTGAGGTGGCCGCCCGTGCCTTGGCGGTGAGCCGGACCAGGCGCCAGAGCGCCACCTCCCCGCGGTGCAGCCACCACCCCGCCACGACGGTCGCGGCGAGGTGGCCGGCCAGCATCGCGGGGCTCAGCCCGAGGAGGGCCGCGTGGAACCAGAGCGCGTGGAACCAGAGCGCGGCATGCGGCCCGGCCGTCCCGAGCGGGTGGGCGCCGAGTCCGGACCGCACGCCCGGCCGGGGCGCGGATCCGCTGCCGCTCATCCCCGGCATGCCGCTCATGCCGCTCATGCTGCCCAGGTCCGCCGTGCCGGGCGCGCTCCGGCTCCCGGGTGCCGACTGCGTGGCCTGGAACAGCAGGTGCAGGCCCAGCTGCCCGGCGGCGAGCCCGCCGGTGATCGTCGGCAAGGAACGTTCCCGCCGCGCGGCCACCACGGCCCCGGCGCAGGTGGCGAGCCACCCCGCCAGCACCGCGTCCCACGGCACCGCGCGGCCCGAGGCCATCGTGTGCCCCGCCACGGCCAGCACGACGCAGACCGTCGCGAACGGCAGGGCGCGCAGCAGCCGCAGATCGACGGCGGCGGCGCGGACCGGACCGAGGGCGGTCTTCGTGGTGGTAGACATGGCGGAGACATCATGGCATCCCACTCCGGGGCGTCGCAGCGCGGCCACCGGACTGGCCGGAACCGGATGGCCGCGCTCAGCGCCCCAGCACCGCCATCGCCGCGTTGTGCCCGGGGATGCCGCTGACCCCGCCGCCGCGGGCCGCGCCCGCACCGCACAGCAGGACCGCGGGGTGCCGGGTTGCCACACCCCAGCGGTCCGCCACGCTGTCCGCTGGGGCGTCCGCGTCCCGGTAGGGGAAGTCCAGCTCGCCGTGGAAGATGTTGCCGCCGGGCAGCCCGAGTTCGCGCTCCAGGTCCAGTGGCGTGCGCACCTCCAGACACGGCCGCCCCTCCCGGTCCACGGCCAGGCAGTCCGCCAGCGGCTCGGCCAGCCGCTCGTCCAGCGCCGCCGTCACCGCCCGCAGCGCGGCCTCCCGGGCGCCGTCCGGATCGGCGGTGAAGAGCCGGGCGGGCAGTTGCAGCCCGAACAGGGTGAGGGTCTGGTAGCCCCGCGCGACGAGTTCCGGTGCCAGGATCGACGGATCGGTGAGCGAGTGGCAGTAGAGTTCCGCCGGTGCCGGGTTCGGCAACCCACCCGCCAGAGCCGTTCCATGGGCCTTCTTCAACTCGTCGTAGGACTCGGCGACATGGAAGGTCCCGGCGAACGCCTCGCGCGGATCGACCCTGGCGTCGCGCAGCCGGGGCAGCCGTCGCAGCAGCATGTTGACCTTCAACTGGGCGCCCTCCGGGCCGGGTTCGGGAACCGGGTCGCCAAGCAGTCGGGCCAGCACGGTGGGTGCCGCGTTGCACAGCACCCGTCCGGCCCCCACCCGCAGTTCGCGATCGCCCGAGCGGAACGCCACCTCCGCGCCGGCGCCGACGGCGGCCACCGCGGTGACCTCGCAGCCGGTGCGCAGCTCCGCCCCGGCGGCCCGAGCCGCCTCGACCAGCGCGCCGGTGAGCGCGCCCATGCCGCCCACCGGTACGTCCCAGTCGCCGGTCCCGTTGCCGATCACGTGGTAGAGGAAGCAGCGGTTCTGCCGCAGCGAGGGGTCGTGCGGGTGGCTGAAGGTGCCGATCAGCGCGTCGGTCAACACCACGCCGCGGACCAGGTCGTCCGTGAAGGCGCGCTCCACGGCCTCCCCGAGCGGCCGCTCGAAGAGCGCCTCCCAGGCCGCCGGATCGTCGAGCCGCCGGCGCAGCTCGGCCCGGTCGGGCAGCGGTTCGGTGAGCGTGGGGAAGATCCGCTCGGCCACCCGCCGGGTCATCCCGTAGAACTCCTGCCAGGCAGTGAACTCCCGCTCGGAGCCGGTCAGTTCACGGAATTCGGCGGCGGTCCTGGCAGCGTCGCCGGAGTCCACCAGCAGTCCGGTCGGCCGGCCCGCCCGCTCGACCGGGGTGTAGGAGGAGATCCGCCGGCGCCGCGCGGTGTAGCGCAGCCCCAGCTCCTCGACGATCTTCCGGGGCAGCAGGCTCACCAGGTAGGAGTAACGCGACAGTCGCGCCGGCAGGCCCGGGAAGGCCTCGGTGGACACCGTCGCGCCGCCGATCCGGTCCAGCCGTTCCAGCACCAGCACGCTCCGGCCGGCCCGGGCCAGGTAGGCGGCGGCGACCAGCCCGTTGTGCCCGCCGCCCACGATCACGGCGTCGTAGCGGGACCGGGCGGGCACAGCGCGTGGGTCGGACACGGAACCGGGTGGCATACCGCTGTCCTACCAGTCCCGCGCGCCGCCTGGCCAGCCCCGTGCCGCTGGATTCGTCTGCGGCCGGACAAGGGTGCACAGTGGAGAAATGAGCCCTGTGCGGCGCCTGTCCGGCGACGGGCAGCTGTGGCGATCGAGCTGTGCGCTGGTGGCGATACCACTCGTGCTCATTGTGGTGATCACCGCCGGCGATGTCTTCTCCCCGGTCGACGTGCATCTTGGCCCGCTGCTGGTCATCGCGCCCGCGATCACCGCCTCCTTCGCCGGCCCCCGGCTCACGGGGCTGATCGGCTTCCTCGCTGTGCTGGGCCAGGCCTTCATCGGCTTCCACTACGGCATGCTGGTGTCGCGGACCGTGGTGGTGCAGCTCATCGCGCTCGCGGTGCTCTCGGCCCTGATCGTCTTCTTCTGCGGGGTCCGTGACCGGCACAAACGCCAGCTGGCGCAGGTGCGGTCGGTCGCCGAGGCCGCGCAGCACGTGCTGCTGTGGCCGTTGCCGGACCGGATCGGGCCGCTCTGGATCGCCTGCCTGTACATCGCGGCCGAGGACGAGGCCCAGATCGGCGGCGACCTGTACGCGGCCACCCGCACCGACCGGGGCGCCCTGGTGCTGATCGGCGACGTCCGGGGCAAGGGCCTGGCGGCCATCGGCGAGGCCGCGCTGGTGCTCGGCGCCTTCCGCGAGGCCGCCCACCAGCAGGCCACGCTGCCCGCGCTGGCCGCCTCGCTGGACAGCAGTGTCCGGCGCTACACGGCGGAGTCCGTCGACGCGGAGGGTGACGCCGACGAGCGTTTCGTCACCGCCCTGCTGGTCAGGATCCCGGACGAGGGCGGCGTGACCCAGCTGACCAGCTGCGGGCATCTCCCGCCGCTGCTGCTCAGTCCGGGCCACGTGGTGACCGTGCCGAGCATCCACCCCGCGCCGCCGCTCGGCGTGGGCGAGATGGGGGCGGCGGGCTACACCCTCGACATGTTCTCCTTCGAGGTCGGTGACACCCTGCTGCTCTTCACCGACGGCGTGGTCGAGGCCCGGGACCGCAACGGTGACTTCTACCCCTTCGCGGAGCGCGCTGCCCAGTGGTCCGAGTGCCCGCCCGAGACGTTGCTGCACCACGTCCGGCGCGACCTGCTGGCGCACGCCGGCGGACGCCTTGGCGACGACGCCGCCCTGATCGCCATCCACCGTCCGGCCGAGGCCCACCCCGGGCACCACCTCGGCAGGATCCACCACCCGGCCGGGGAGCGGCACTGAGCCTCGCGTGGTCAGGCCCGGCCGTGCGCCCGCTGCGAGCGGCGCGACAGGGAGTCGAGGATCACCGCGGCCAGCAGCACGCCTCCGGTGACCATGGACTGCACGGCCGGCTGGATGCCCAGCAGCACCATGCCCGAGGCGATCGACTGGATGACCAGGATGCCGAGCAGTGCGGACCAGGTCGTGCCGCGCCCGCCGAACAGGCTCACCCCGCCGATGACGGCCGCGGCGATGGCATTGATCAGCAGGTTGGTGGAGCCCGAGGTCTGGCCCACCGAGGCGACCCGTGAGGCGAGGAACAGCCCGCCGATCGAGGCCAGTGTCGCGGAGGCCGCGAACACCGAGATCCGCACCCGGACCACCTTGGCACCCGAGCGGCGGGCCGCCTCGACGCCACCGCCGATGGCGACGACCTTCCGCCCGTAGCGGGTGCGGCGCAGCACGAAGTCGAGCCCGACCACGAAGGCCAGCAGGATCAGCAGGGCGAGCGGCAGGCCCTCGAAGCGGTTCAGCACGTAGGCGGCGACGAACGCGATCACCGCGACGCCGGCGGTGCGCACGACGATCTCGCCGAGCGGCCGGGCCGGCACTTCGGCGGCCCGGCGCCGCCGTCCGTCGTGGTAGGAGGCGAGGAAGAACGCCACCGTGCCGAGCGCCGCCAGCCCGTACCCGACGGCCGGCGCGGTGAAGTAGCGGTCGGTCAGCGCCGGGACCAGGCCCTGGTCGTGCAGGTTGATGGTGCCGCTCGCGCCGAGGACGTTGAGCATCAGGCCGTTCCAGATCAGCAGCCCGGCCAGCGTGACGACGAACGCCGGAACGCCGATCCGGGCGAAGAGGAACCCCTGGGCCAGCCCGATCGCGGCCCCGACCAGCAGCGCGGCGACGATCGCCAGCCACTCCGGCAGGCCCTGGTTCACGTTCAGCACGGCGAAGACGGCCGCCGCGAGCCCGCTGACCGCCCCCAGCGACAGGTCCACCTCGCCGATCAGCAGGACGAAGACCAGGCCGACCGCGATCAGGCCCGGGCCGACGATGTCCACGCCGAGGTTGGACAGGTTGCGTGGCGAGAGGAACTGGCTGTCCAGCGACTGGAAGACGACCCAGATCACCACCAGGCCCAGGGCAGCCGGCAACGAGCCGAGCTCGCCGCCGCGCAGCCTGCGCGCCACGTCGCCGAGCTGGGCCCGGCCGCCCGGCGCCCCCCCGAGCTTAGGACGGGGGGGGGGGGGGCTTTGTGTGGGGGTGGCGTAGGGGGGGGGGTGGGAGGGGGGTCTCGGACCTCCTGTTTTTTTTTCCCCAT
>NZ_JBVHLF010000002.1:97794-147188 GCF_055559155.1 Kitasatospora sp. NPDC024654 | reverse complement strand
GACGACCAAAAACGACCCGGGCTCGCCTCCGCCCGCCCCGCACCCCATCCCACCGAGCTGCCCCCCACCCCCCCACCCCCCCCCGCCCGGCCCCCGGGCGGCGGCGGGCCCGGCGCGGGCGGCGTCGCGGGGCGCGGCGGAGGAGGGGCTCCTGGACCTTCCGGTGCTCTTCACAGGGTCGCCTCCCAGGGCCGGGTCTTGCGGTGCGTCACGGCGTTGTCCGTGGCACCGGTGATGGAGGAGACGATCTGCTCCTGCGAGGTGGTCGGCACGTCGAAGAAGCCGTTGTTGCGGCCCAGCCGCAGCACCGCGACCTTGTCCGCGATCGCCTTGACGTCACCCAGGTCGTGGCTGATCAGCAGCACGCCCCGGCCGTGGTCCCGCAGCCGGTCGATCAGGTCGAGCAGGTGCGCGGTCTGCGAGACGCCCAGGGCCGCGGTGGGCTCGTCGAGGATGAGCAGTTCGGGCTCGCTGAGCAGTGCCCGGGAGATCGCCACCGTCTGCCGCTGGCCCGCGGAGAGCGAGGCGACCGGGACCCGCACGCTGGGCAGGTGGGCGGAGAGGCTGTCCAGGAGGTCCATCCTCCGGGTCCGGCGCTCCATCGCCACCTCGTCGAGCACGCCGGCCACGCAGATCTCGTGGCCGAGGAAGATGTTGCCGACCACGTCGAGGCTCTCGCACAGCGCGAGGTCCTGGTAGACGCTGGCGATGCCCAGGGTCTGGGCGTCGTGCGGGCTGTTGATCCGGACCGGCCGGCCGTTCCACTCGATGACGCCCTCGTCGGCCGGGTCGACCCCGGTGATCACCTTGACCAGGGTGGACTTGCCGGCGCCGTTGTCCCCGACCAGGGCCACCACCTCGCCGGCCTGGATGTCCAGTTCGACGTCCAGCAGCGCCTGGACGGCACCGTATCTCTTGCAGATGCCGCGCAGTGACAGCACCGGGGTGGGTGCCACCTGAACCAACTCCTGCCTAAGCGGTGGTGAGTCCGGCTTTCTGGCAGTCGGGCACGAGTTTCGGTGTGCAGATCTGGTCGATCGTGTAGGGACCGTTGTCGACGACGGCACTGCGGATGGTGCCGATGGTGACCGGGACCGGGGTGCCCAGGACGGCCGGGATGTCGTTGCGGGTGTCGTTGGCGACCGTGCTCGTGGCGATGCCGTTCAGGCTCTGGCCACGGCCCAGCGCGACGGCCATCTCCGCGGCGGCGTTGGCCTCCGAGGCGAAGGACTTGTAGACGGTGACGTACTGCTCGCCCCTGACGATCCGCTGCACCGCCGCGAGGTCGGCGTCCTGCCCGGTGATCGGGGGCAGCGGTCTGATGTTGGCGGCCCTCAGGGCGGCGAGGACGCCGCTGGCCAGGCCGTCGTTGGCCGAGTAGACGCCGTCGATCCGGTTCGCGCCCAGTTGGGCGATCGCGGCGGACATGTTGCTGAAGGCGTTCTCCGGGATCCACCCCGCGGTGTAGTACGACCGGCCGATCTTCACCTTGCCCTTCAGGACGGAGAGCGCCCCCTTCTGCAGGGCCGAGGTGTTCGGGTCGGTGGGGTCGCCGTTCATCATGACGATCTGCGACTCGGGCGCCTTCGGTCCCATCGCCGTGACCAGCGCCTCGGCCTGGAGCCGGCCGATCTGCTCGGAGTCGAAGCTGGAGTAGGCGGAGACCGGGCCTTCGGCGAGCCGGTCGTAGGAGATCACCGGGACGTGCGCCTTGTACGCCGCGACGACGGAGGAGCGCATCGCCTTGTGGTCGACCGGGTCGATGATCAGCGCCCGGACCCCGTTCGCGATCATGGAATCCACCTGCTGCTGCTGGGTGGCCACGTCCGCCGAGGCATTGGCGTAGCGGACCGTGCATCCGCCGCACAGCTGCTTGACCCTCTGCTCGATCAGGGGTCGGTCGGCGGTCCCCCAGCGAGCCGTGTGGGTGTCCGGGAGCAGCAGGCCGACGGTGAAACCGCCTCGCCCCGAGGCACCGGCGCCCGAACCGCCGGCCGTGTCCACCGTCGCCCCGCAGGCCGCGAGACCCGCGGCCAGCGACAGGACGGTCGCGGCGACGGCGCTGCGACCCAGGTAGCTCTTCATCCGAGGGGCCTTCTAGCCACTGGAACCAGCCGACGAAAAGACGGCCTACCCAGCCGATGGTAGTCGCCCCGAGTGAACGACGGGCTCGCGCGCCGGCAGCACGATCTCGCTCCACACCTGCTTGCCGCCGCTGAGCGGAACCGAACCCCAGGCCGCCGACATCGCCTCCACCAGCAGCAGCCCCCGGCCGCCGGTCGCCTCCCAGTCGACGCTGGCCGGCTTGACCGGGGCCCGCGGTTCGGAGTCGCTCACCGCGATCCGCAGCCGCTCGCCGGCGAGGGTGAGGTCGAGCCGCACCTCGCCCTGGGTGTGTCCCATGGCGTTGGTGACCAGCTCGGAGACGACCAGCAGGATGGTGTCGGTCTCCGCCGTCACGCCCCAGGAGCGCATGGTGCGGGCGGTGAAGCGGCGCGCGTGCATCACGGCGTCCGGGAGCCGCCAGGCGGCCCAGCCCGCCCGCAGCGGCCGTGCCGTCGTCCCGTCGAAGCGCAACAGCAGCAGCGCCACGTCGTCCTCGCGCTGCTCGGCGGCGCCGACCAGGTCGTCGGCCATCCGTTCCGCGTCGGACGGGTCGGCGGCGGCGAGCAGCGCGCCCACCCGTCGCAGGCCGTCCTCCAGGCGCAGGCTCGACGACTCCACCAGGCCGTCCGTGAGCAGCACCAGGACCGTGCCGGGAGCCAGGCCCACCATGGTCATCGGGAAGTCGGTGTCCGCGAAGACACCCAGCGGGGGACCGCCCTCGACCGCGACCTCCGCGGCGCCGCCGTCCGGGGCGCGCAGCAGCGGCGGCAGGTGGCCGGCCCGGACGAACCAGGCGTCGCCCTCCTCGAGGTCCAGCGTGACGTAGCAGCAGGTGGCGAAGGTGTCGGTGGCCATCCCGACGAGGAGGCGGTTGGCGTGCGAGACCACCACGTCGGGCGGGTGGCCCTCCACGGCGTAGGCGCGGATGGCGGTCCGGATCTGACCCATGATCGTCGCGGCCTCGGCGCTGTGTCCCTGCACGTCCCCGACGACCAGCGCGACGTACCGGTCCGAGAGCGGGATCAGGTCGTACCAGTCACCGCCCACGTCGAGGCCCGTCGTCGCGGGCAGGTAGCGCGCGACGGCCGCGCAGCCGGGAACGGTCGGAAGCTTGCGGGGCAGCATGCCGCGTTGCAGCGTGTCGGCGAGTTCGCGCTCGGCGTCGAGGGACCGGACCCGGGCCAGCGCCTGCCCGGCCAGGCCGGCGGCCGCGGCCAGCAGGGAGCGTTGCTCGGGGCCGAACTCCCGCGGCTCGTCCCAGCCGAGCAGGCAGCCGCCGACCAACTGGTCGTCGGCCGGGAGCGGCAGGACGGCGAGGCCGCCCGGGCCGACGCCGGGGGCGCGTTCGCCGTCGGCGGTCCACAGGCTGAGGCCGCCCTGGCGCAGCGCGGCCTCCAGAACGGGCGGCTCCGGCGCTCCGGGCCAGTCGGCGCCCCAGCCGAAACGCCAGGCCTCGGGCCGCTCGGCGTGGTACTCGAAGACGGTCACCCGGTCGGCTCCCAGAGGCTCCCGCAGCGCGGTCGCCACCTCCCGGCCGACGTCCCGGGCGGTCCGCGCACTCGCCAGCGCGGCGGTCAGCCGCTGGACGCAGGAGACCTCGTCGTGCCGGGAGCGCAGCGGACCGGCCTCGGCGAGCACGGCCAGCACCCGTTCCGGCCGCCGGCCGCCGTCGCCGCCCACCACCCGGTGCCGCAGGCGCAGCCAGCGCACCTCACCGGTGGGCCGGCGGATCCGGAACTCCAGGTCCCGGTCCTCCCGGGGCACCCGATCCGGCGCGAGGACGGCCATCAGCGCGGGCAGGTCCTCCGGTACGGTCACCGTGAGCAGAGCCTCCACCCGCCCGTCGAAGCCGTCCCGGGCGATGCCCAGCAGGTCCAGCGCCGGCCCGTCCGCGTCGATCCGCCCGGTGTCCAGGAGCAGGGTGAACGAGCCGACCGTCGTGGAGTCCAGCGCGGCGCCCGACTCCGCGGCCCCGAGCCGCGCGGCGACCTGGCCGGCGTACAGCTCCAGCAGGGCGCGCCGGTCCGGAGTGAACTGCTCCCCGGCGCGCTCCACGATCACCAGGCAGCCCGGCCGCCCGGTGTTGATGGGCACCGCGCCCAGGGCGGCGTCGATCCCGTCCCGGGCGGCGGCCTCCGCCGGGGTCAACCACAGCGGCCGGCCGGAGCGGAAGGCAGCGGCGACCGGCGAGCGGCCGGCCAACGGGTAACTCGGTGCCAGGCTGTCCACCGCGCCGGCCCCGTCCCCGGCGGTCTCGGCCAACCGCAGCTCTCCGGCGTCCTCGTCCAGCACGTAGAGAGCAGCAAGCGCAACCCCGGTGAACACCAAAACCTGCTCCGTCGCAATCCGCAGAGCCTTCCGACAACGTCATTATCGCCGCATATCAGGGCCCACGCGCAGGCGTCGCGGGGCGCCCGCCGGCCTGCTCCACCCTCCGTGGCGCGCCGGTGGCCCGTGGTGTTCCCCGCACCTGCGCACGGCCCGCCGGGGCGCACCCGCGCCCCCGGTGGGCGCGGTCCGGCAAGGGCGGCCCGAACGGTGTGACGTTCCGTCAGCCCACCTGTCCGAAACGTCGATTGGCCCCCTGGCGGATGATCTCCCGGCGCTCCTACCATGGCCGCGGGAGGCGATGTGGGAGGGACCACGAGGGAGCCGGGGCGCCGGTTGGAGAACGCGATCGCCTGGGCGATCAGGAACTCGGACGGGGTCGTCGCGTTCAGCGGTGCCGTCGTGGTGGGCCTGCTCGACATGCTCGGGGACGCCGTCCCGCAGAACCTGGTCTCGGGCGCGATCCTGCTGGTGCTGGCCGCGCTGGTGTACGGGTCGCTGGCCGAGCGCCGGCGCCGGGTGGCGGACATCCGGGAGGCCACCGACGGCACCAGGCGCGCGCTGGAGAGCCTGACGGCGATGCGCGAGCTGGCCGGCTCGGAGGTCGAGCAGGCCCTGGCGCGGGCCCGGCATGACACCGACCGGTGGGTGTTCAAGGGCGGCACCGGGACGTACCTGCGGGCGGTCACGCTGCCCGCGTGCGTCGAGGAGGCGCAGCGCCAACGCCGGTCGCTGACGGTCAAGATAGACATCGTGCACCCGGGCGACGAGCAGGCCTGCGCCGCCTACGCCCGGTTCCGGCAGACCTTCGCGCACCGCACGGACCGGGACCGCTGGACGGTGGAGCGGACCCGCAAGGAGTCCTTCGCCACCGTGCTCGCGGCCTGCTGGTACCGGCAGCGGCTGGACACCCTGGAGATCGACGTCCACCTCTCCTCGGTCGTGCCGACCCTGCGCTTCGACCTCTCGGCCTCCTGCCTGATCATCACCCAGGACGACCCGAGCCGGCTGAGCCTGTACGTGGACCGGAACCGGCCGCTCTACGACTACTACGCCACCGAACTGCACCACCAGCGGGAGCAGGCGGCCAAGGTCGACCTCCGGGACGCCGAACCGCTCAGCGACGATCCGACGGTCGACGAGGCGCGCCGGCTCTTCGACCGGCTGCGACTGCCGCTGCCCCCCGACTTCGACGACCGGGACGTCGGCGAGGTGGTCGACAAGGCGCTGCGGGCCGAGAACCCGTACCGAAGGTGATCACCGTGGACTTCAGTCTGCTGGAGCGGGTCGCCGGCCGTACGGCGGCCTCGTCCGAGCTGCCCGACCTGGTGGCCCGGGAGCTCGAACCGATCGCCTCCGGTGCCCGGCGGCTGAACGCGGTCCGGCACCCGCTGGGCTTCCTCTGCCTGCCGATCCTGCGCGACGGCGCCCTCGGGGTGTGCGTGCACATCTTCGAGCCCACCGGTCCCGACCCCGGCGATCCGGACCTGACCGTCGTGCACTGCCACAGCTGGCAGTTGACCAGCAGCGTGCTCTACGGGGAGATCGGCAACCTGCGGGTGCGGGTCTCCGACGAGACCGATCGGCCCACCCACCGGGTCTTCGAGGTGATCAGCGGCAGCTCCGGAGTGGACGAACTCCACCCGACCGCACGGCTGGTGCGCAGCGCGCCGGGGGCCGAGCACACCAGCGGGCGGGGCGAGACGTACACCCTGCCCGCGGGGGAGTTCCACACCACCGTGCTGCCGGCCGGCGGCGCGGCGGCCACCCTGGTGCTCGCCCGGACGCTGCCCCGGGGGCGCGACCTGATGCTCGGCCGGATCGACGCCCCCGCCCACCGGGTGGTGCGCCGGACCTGTGACAGCGCCCAGACCGCCCGGATCGCCCGGGCCTGCGCGAGGAGGATCCATGAACCCGCGTCCTGACCCGCCGAGCGAGTTCGCCGTCGAGTGCCGGATCGCGGTGGACGCCGCGGAGGAGGCGGGCACGCTGCTGCGTTCGCGGTGCCGGCAGGACTACGCCGTCCGGCCCAAGGGCGATCGGGGCGACGTGGTCACCGATCTGGACCTGCTGGCCGAGCGCCTGGTGGTGGGTCGGCTCCGGGAGCACTTCCCGCTGGACCGGATCCTGGCCGAGGAGGCCGGCCTGCTGGAGGGCGAACGCCCCTCCCGCACCTGGCTGGTGGACCCGCTCGACGGCAGCAACAACGTGGTGATCGGCCTGCCGGCCTACGTGGTCGGCATCGCCCTCTGCGTCGACCGGCGACCGGTGCTCGGCGTGGTGCACGACCCGGTGACGCTGCGCACCTGGCGGGCGCTGAGCGGCTGCGGCGCGTACGGCCCGCACGGGCGGCTCAGCGCGCCGGTCCGCCCGCTGCCGTCGTCCGGCCCGGTGCTCGCCTGGACCCAGGGCCACGCCGTCCCGCGCGACGACCCGGCCGCGGGCGCCCTCAAGTCGGCGCTGGAGTCGGGCGCGCGGCGACTGCTCCAGCTGTGGGCGCCGCTGCTCACCTGGTCGATGCTGGCCCGTGGGGACATCGACGGCTTCGTCGGCTACCGCCCGGAGGAGATCGACCTGCCCGCCGGCAGCCTGCTCGCCGCGGAGGCCGGGCTGGACGTCCGGGCGCTGGACGGCGGCGGCTTCAGCCACCGGATCGGCCTGCCGGACACCGAGCGCGGCTTCGTCGCCGGGCGGCCGGAGGTCGTGCCGTACCTGCTCGACCTGGTCGCCCAGGCGCGGACCAGGTGACTCAGCCGGTCACGACCAGCGCCGCGGTGGCGGCCAGCACCGCGCCGACGGCCAGTACCGCGCCGGTGGCCGCCGCGCCGCGGAACGGCACCCGGACGCCGAACGCGCGGCAGCGCTCGTACCAGATCAGGGTGGCCAGGGAAGCCCAGGGCAGCACCAGCGGGCCGACGTTGGTGCCGATCAGCAGAGCCAGCAGCTGCCGGTGGTTGCCGACCGGCACGGCGGCCTCACCGGCCAGGTAGACCGGCAGGTTGTTCAGCACGTTCGACAGGCCCCCGCCGACCAGCGAGGCGCGGAACATCCCCGTCGGCCCGTCGTCCGTGCCGATCGCCGCGGCCAGCAGCCGGTGCAGCCCGTGCACGTCCACGGTCTGCACCACCAGGAACATCCCCGGCACCAGCACCAGCAGCCGCCACGGGACCAGCGACGGTCGCAGCGCCGCGGGCCGCCGGACCGCGAACGCCACGACCACGACCACGGCCGCCGCGCCGGAGGCCGCCCAGAGCGGCAGGTCGGCCAGGAGTATCGCGGCCAGGAAACCCGCGCAGGCCAGCGCGCAGACCCGGAACAGCACCGGATCCGCCGGCCGGTGCGGCGCCGGCGGCGCGTACCCCGGCGCCCCCCGCCGGCCGCGCCGCCAGTAGAACAGCCACAGGCAGGCCATGGTCACGGCGATCGCGGCCAGCTGCGGCGCCCACATCACCGCGGCCAGACCGGTGGGCGAGAGCGCGACCCGGTTGGCCGCCAGCAGATTGGTCAGGTTGGACACCGGCAGCAGCAGGCTCGCGGTGTTGGCCAGCCAGACCGTGGTCATCGCCAGCGGCACCGGCGCGATCCCCACCCGGGAGGCGAGCGCCAGCATCACCGGGGTGAGCAGCACCGCCGTGGTGTCCAGGTTGAGCGTCACCGTGGTGAGCGCGGCGAAGCCCACGCACAGCACGAACAGCGCGGCGTAACTGCCCCGCCCGGCCCGCGCCACCCCGGCCGCGACCACGTCGAACACCTCGGCCTCGCTGGTGAGTTCGGCCAGCACGATGACACTGCCGAGGAAGGCCAGCAGCGGGCCGACCCGGGCCATCGCCGATCCGGCGGTCGGCGCCGGCAGCAGGCCGGTGGCCAGGAACAGCAGGCCGCAGCCGAGCAGGCCCACGGCCACCCAGTCCAGTGTCTGCAGACGTCTCAGAGACAACACAGCCGACAGGATCGCACACGCTCGGCACCGGGGCACCGGGCGGACGATCCCGGTGGTGATCCCGGCGTTACCGTTCCGCGAGCTGATGACACGTCATAGAGTGTCACCATGGGGGCGCTTGAGACGAACACCCGGGAACCACTGGACTTCTTCATCAGCTACTCACCGGCCGACGAACGCTGGGCGTCCTGGATCGCCTGGACCCTGGAGGAGGCGGGCTACCGCACCATCCTGCAGGCCTGGGACTTCGTACCGGGCACCAACTTCGTCGAGTTCATGGACCGGGGCGTCACCGAGTCCGCCGCCGTGATCGCGCTGCTCTCCAGCCACTACGAACGCTCCCGGTACGGGCGCCTGGAGTGGCAGGCCGCGCTTCGCGCCGACCCGGACGCGCCGGAGCGCCGGCTGCTCACCGTCCGGGTCGAGGACGTGCCGGTGGACGGCCTGCTCGCCACCATCACCTACGTCGACCTGGTCGGCATCGGCGATCCGGAGCAGGCGCGCCGGCTGCTGCTGGCCCGGATCGAGCAGGCGCTGGACGGCCACGCCCGGCCCGAACTGCGGCCGCCCTACCCCGTCGAGGTGGCCTCCCCCGCCACCGAGCCCGACCGGACGACCCCGCTGCCGCTGTCGCCGCTGGCCCGACCGATCGGCCGGACCGGCTGGGGCGGCCGGCGCCGACCGGCGAACCAGCCCGAGTACCCGGTGGCGCCCACGGCCACGACGGGGCGGGACAGCGTCACCGTGCTGCACCTGGCCGGCCCGTCGTTCGGCCGTGGCCAGGACCCCGACGAACTCCAGGCCGCGGTCTGGGGCGACCTGGTCGAACTCGGCCAAGCCGGTGCCCCCACCCCCGAGCTGCTGGTGGTGACCGGCGACCTGACCGC
Source organism: Kitasatospora sp. NPDC024654 (assembly GCF_055559155.1). Lineage (NCBI taxonomy): Bacteria > Bacillati > Actinomycetota > Actinomycetes > Kitasatosporales > Streptomycetaceae > Kitasatospora > Kitasatospora sp. NPDC024654. The sequence continues at coordinate 137,927 of NZ_JBVHLF010000002.1, read as the reverse complement.
CTCCGGCAGTCCGCGCGAGTGCGACCAGGCGCTGACCTTCCTCACCGGACTGCGCGCCCTGCTCGGCCTGGAACCGCACCGGGTCGCCATCGTGCCCGGCGGCCAGGACGTCAACCTGGCCGCCTCCCGTGCCTACTTCAGCACCTGCGAGGCGGACGAGCAGCGACCCCGGCCGCCGTACTGGCCGAAGTGGCGGCACTACACCCGGCTGTTCCAGGAGTTCTACCAGGGCCTCGACGTGGTCTTCGACAGCGACCAGCCGTGGACCCTGTTCCCCGTCCCGGAACTCGGCACCGTGGTCGCCGGCCTCAACTCCTCGATGGCGTACAGCCATCGGCCCGACGACCAGTACGGCTGGCTCGGCCCCGAGCAGGCCGCCTGGTTCGCCCAGGCGCTGCGACCGTACGAGGTCGAGGGCTGGCTGCGGATCGGCGCACTGCGGCACCCGCTCTCCGCGCCCACCCGCTCCACCGCCGGCGGCGCCCGGACCGAGCGCGCCCCCGAGCCGCTGCGCGACCTGGACCGGTTCGCCCGGCTGACCGCACCCCGGCTGCACCTGCTGCTGCACGGACCGGCCGACGGCCACCCGGCCGTCAGTACGCTGCCCGGCGCCGGGCCGTCCGCGCTCCGGGCCGCCGCGCCCGGCGCGCACCAGTTGCTCCGCCTCTCCCGCGACGGTCTCGCCCGCTGGGCCGGGCCGAGCGCCGCCGAGCCCGAGCGGCTGGGCGGCCCCTGGCCCAGCGCCCACCGCGCCTTCCCGCCGGCGCAGGCCGAGCCGGCCGGCCCGGCGGAGCCCGTCGCCGCCGCCGAGCCGCCGAGTCGTGAGGCCCGCGCGCTGACCTCCCCGTTGGAGGTGCTGATCGCCCGGGTCGCCGAGGTGTGCCGGACCAGGCACCCGGGTGCCCAACTCCGCACCGTGACCGGGCCGGTGCCCCAACTGCTGGTCACCTGGAACGAGACCGGCTTCGTCCGCCAGCAGCGGGTGGCGGTCTGCGCCGGCACGCCCGGGACCGAGGAGCTCGACCGGTTCGTCGCCCAGGTGCACGCCTCGGAGAGCACCGCGCTGAGCGGCGTACCGGGTGACGCCGAGCTGGTCTACGACGGGCCGCCGCCCAGCCGCGCGCTGCGCGACCGGGCGCGCCGGCGCGGGGTCCGGCTGTGCAGCTTCGTCGAGTTCCAGGGGCTGCTCGACCTGCGCGACTACGTCGCCGCACAGAGCGAGCGGCTGCGCACCGACACGCAGTACCCGCCGAGCCTCTACCTGCCCCAGCGCTACCGCCGGCTCGACCGCCCGAGCGTCGGCGAACACGAGGGTCTGGTCGACGAGTTGCTGCGGCTGCTCGACGGCGACCAGGGCCGGTTCGTGCTGCTGCTCGGCGACTTCGGCCACGGCAAGACCTTCGCGCTGCGCGAGCTGGCCCGCCGGATCCCGCTCGAACTGCCCCACCTGACACCGCTGTTCATCGAGCTGAAGGCGCTGGACCGGGCGCACACGGTGGACGAGCTGGTGGCCGCCCACCTGGCCGGGCGCGGCATCGACACCATAGACCTGAGGGCCTTCCGCTACCTGCTCCGGCAGGGCCGGATCGTGCTCCTCCTGGACGGCTTCGACGAGTTGGTGAACCGGGTCAGCTACGAGCGGGCCGCCGACCACCTCCAGGTGCTGCTGGACGCCTCGGTGGACGCTGCCAAGATCATCGTGACCAGCCGGACCCAGCACTTCGCCTCCCAGGGACAGGTGTTCACCGCGCTCGGCGAGCGGGTCGACCAGCATCCGCAGCGCCTGCTGCTCGACGTCCGGGAGTTCACTCCGGCCCAGATCCGCGGCTACCTGGCCAACCGGTACGGCGACGAGACCGCGGCCGACCGCCGGTTCCGCCTGCTGGAGGACATCCCGGACCTGCTCGTGCTCTGCCGCAACCCCCGACTGCTGAGCTTCGTCGCCGAGCTGGAGTACGACCGGCTGCGTGCCGTCGCCGGCGCCGGGCGGGCGCTCAGCGCCGCCGGCCTCTACCAGGAGGTGTTCACCGACTGGCTGCGGTTCGAGGCGCGTCGCGCGCAGGGTGCCCCGGGAGCGGCGCCCGGGCTGAGCCTGGACCAGCTCTGGACGGCCGTCACCGAACTCGCGCTGCGCCTCTGGGAGAGTGGCCGCAGCGCCCTGCCGCTGGATGAACTGACCGACCTGGCAATGGCGTTGACCGGTCTCACGGCGCCCGCCCGGGGAGCCGGCGGGCCGGTCACCTCGGTGCCCCAGGCGGCGCACGCGGTGGGCTCGGGGAGCCTGCTGGTCCGCACCGACGACGGGATGTTCCAGTTCATCCACGGCTCGGTGATGGAGTGGCTGGTCGCCCGGGAGGCGGCGGCCCGGCTGACGGACGGCGAGTCCGCGCTCCTCGCCCGGGGCCGCTTCAGCCGGCTGGCGGTCGAGTTCCTCTGTGACCTGGCCGACCACCGGGTCTGCCAGGACTGGGCACGGCGCGTGCTGGACACGTCCGCCGGCGACTCCGGTCGGCAGGACGAGATCGCCCGGGCCAACGCCGTCCGGGTGCTGGCCCGGCTCCGGGTGCCCTCGCACACCGACCTGCGGGGCACCCTGCTGGCCGGCGAGGACCTCTCCTACCGGGACTTCTCCGGGGTCGACCTCAGCCACGCCGACCTCACCGACGCCCGGCTGGTCGGCTCCAACCTGTCCGGGGCGGTCCTGCGCGGCGCCCGGCTGGTCGGCGCCCGGCTGGACGGTGCCGACCTCACCGGTGCCGACCTGAGCGGTGCCGACCTGCGCCGGGCCAGGCTGATCCGGACCGACCTGCGGGGCGCCCGGCTGGCCGGCGGCCACTGGCAGCGGGCCGCCCTGATCTCGTCCGTCACCGACCCGGTGGTGCTGGCGGCGCCCGAACTCCGGGCCGCCGCCATCGCCCCGGGGCTGCCCGTCGAGTCCGGTTTCCGACCCTCCGAGGTCGGCGTCCCGTACGGCTTCGACGTCCGTACCAGCCGGCTGCCCGAGCCGCTGGCCTTCAGCAGCGACGGGCAGCTGCTCGCGGTCGGCAGCGACGACGGCAGCGTCCTGGTCTGCGACGCGGTCACCGGTGCCGCGCTGCGCACCCTCAAGGACCACTCGGGCCGGGTGTACGCGGTGAAGTTCGCCGAGGGCGTGCTGGCGACCGGCAGTTCGGACGGCACGGTCCGGCTCTGGGACCCGGTCTCCGGCGCCTGTCGGCAGCGGCTGGAGGTGCACCCCGGCGGTGTCTGGCCGGTCTCGCTCGGCCCGGACGGCGCGCTGCTGGCGAGCGGCGACGCGGAGGGCACCGTCACGCTCTGGGAGACCGGCTCCGGCCGGCGGCTGCACCGGCTGCCCGGCCACACCGCACCCGTGTACACGGCTGAGTTCAGCCCCGACGGCACCCTGCTGGCCACCGGGGACGCCGCCGGGGGAGTGCGGCTCTGGCAGGTCGCCACCGGCCGCCGGATCGCCGAACTGGCGGACCATCAGGGGGCTGTCTACCGGGCCCGGTTCAGTCCGGACGGGCGGACGCTGGCGACCGCCGACGGCGGCGGACCGGCCGGTGGCACGGTCCGGCTCTGGGACCTCGACGGCCGGCGGCCCCGGCACACCCTCACCGGCCACCCCGGCCGGGTCTACACCCTCGCCTTCGACCCGGCCGGCGGGCTGCTCGCCAGCGGCGACACCACGGGCCAGGTCCGGCTCTGGGACGCCGCCGACGGCCGCTCGGCGGGCCTGTTGCCCGGCTGCACCGGTGCCGTCTACCAGGTGTCGTTCGCCCCGGACGGCAGCCGGCTGGCGGCCGGCGACAGCGACGGTCTGGTCCGGGTCTGGCAGGTGCGTCCCGGTGCCGGTGGGTCCGACCCGGCGGCCGTCCCGCTGCTCAGGCAGCCGCCGGAGCACCGCGGCTCGGTCTGGGCCTGCGCCTTCCGCCCGTCCGGCGGCCCGGACGGGCCGGACGCCGACCCGCTGCTGGTCACCGGCGGCAACGACGGCATGGTCCGGCTCTGGGACCCGGCCACCGGCCACAGCCGCCAGCTGCTGCGCGGCCACGGCCGCCGGATCGGCGCGCTCTCGTTCAGCGGGACCGGCGGTCTGCTCGCGGCGGCCGGCAACGACGGCGTGGTCCGGCTGTGGGACCCGGCCACCGGCCGCCGGGTCAGCGAGATCACCGGCCAGAGCAACCGGCTGGTCTCCGCCGCGTTCGGCCCGACCGGCCCAGTGCTGGCCACCGCCAGCAACGACGGCGACATGTACCTGTGGAACGCCGACACCGGCGAGTACCAGCGGCAGCTCGACGTCGAGACCGAACACGTCTGGGCCGAGGCGTTCAGCCCCGACGGCGTCTTCCTGGCCACCGCCAACGACGACGACACGGTGCGGATCTGGTACCGCTCGACCGGCGCCCACGTGGCGACCCTGGCCGAACACCGCGGTCGGGTCCGCTCGATCGCCTTCGGTGCAGACGGCGGCCGGCTCGTCACCGGTTGCGACGACAGCCGGATCCGGATCTGGGACCTCGCCGCCGGCCGGGTCGAGGCCGTTCTGGAGGGCCACACCGACCGGGTCTACGCCGTCGCCACCGCGCCGGACGACTCCTGGCTGGCCAGCGCGTCCTGGGACGGCCGCGCCGTGGTCTGGGTCGACGGCCGTCCCCGCCACCAGCTGCGCGGGCACACCGGCCGGCTGTGGACCGCCGCCGCCCACCCCCGGGGCAGCTGCCTCGCCACCGCCGGTGACGACCGGGTGATCCGCCTGTGGGACCCGCGCACCGGCCGGGACCTCGGCCGGCTCGCCGGTCACACCGGCCGCGTGCTCGCCGTCACCTTCAGCCCGGACGGCTCGCTGCTCGCCAGCGGCGGCGAGGACGGAACTGTCCGGCTCTGGACCGTCCCGGACGGCTGGAACGGTCGGGACGCCGCCGCGCTCCGGGCCACCCTGGTGGCCACCCCCGGCGGCTGGGCCACCCTGACCCCGTCCGGCGCCTACAAGTACGAGGGCGACGTGGCCGGCGAGTTCTGGCACGCCGTCGGGATGTGCCGCTTCGAGCCCGGCGAACTCGACAGTCAGCTGCCCGGCATCGGCCAACTCGCACTGGACGCACCGATCTGACGCCGCGTTCGACCGGCTACCACCTCGGACCGGAGATGGCGATCCGCGGCGCGCTTTTCTCATCACTCTCCCAGGGGGGTCTGAACCCGGTCTCACCGGCGCTTGCCAGGGTCGACCCGTGACTCGTCCGGCTGCGGCACGCCGGGACGTGGTCGCGACTGGATCCCCCGGCCACCAGGAGGTAGCGCTGTGTCTGCGATCGCCGTCGACCATCCAGCGAGTGCGGGAGAGGTGAGGCGCAACGGTGTCGGTGGGGCGCGCAGACCCTGGATGTTCTGGCGCTCCCCGGTCGACCAGCCACGCTGGGCCCGGCCGGCGCTGCTGGTGATCGCGACCCTGGCCGCCGTCCTCTACGCCTGGAACATCAGTTCCTCCGGCTTCGCGCCGTTCTACTCGGACGCTGTGAAGAGCATGTCGGTGAGCTGGAAGGCACTGCTGTTCGGTGCGATGGACCCCGGCGCCACCATCACTCCCGACAAGATCGCCGGCTCGTTCGTCCCGCAGGCGCTGTCCGCCCGGATCTTCGGTTTCCACGCCTGGTCGGTGACGCTGCCGCAGTGCGTCGAGGGTGTGCTCAGCGTGCTGGTGATGTACCGGGTGGTACGCCGGTGGGCGGGTCCGCGGGCCGGCCTCGCCGCCGCCGGACTGTTCACCTTCACGCCGGTGGTGGCCTCGATGTTCGGGCACTCCATGGAGGACGGCGCCCTGGTCTGCTGCCTGGTGCTGGCGGCCGACTGCTACCAGCGCGCGGTGCTCGACGGGCGGCTGCGCTGGCTGGTGCTGGCCGGAGTCTGGGTGGGTGTGGGATTCCAGGCCAAGATGATGCAGGCGTGGATGGTGCTGCCGGCGCTGGCCATCGGGTACCTGGTGGCGGCACCGGTCCGGCTTCGCCGGCGGTTCGGCCACCTGTTGGTGGCGGGTGCGGTCTGCCTGGCGGTGTCGCTGTCCTGGGTGGCGATGATGACGGTCGTGCCGGCCAAGGACCGTCCCTACGTGGACGGCAGCACCAACAACAGCGCCGTCGCGATGGTCTTCGGTTACAACGGCCTGGAGCGGTTCGGGATCCACGTTCCCGGCTCCATCCCGAGCATGGGCAGCGGGATGGGGGGAGGCGGGGCGCACGGCTCCGGCGGTGCGGGCCGGCCGGTCGTACAGCGGCCCGGGGGCGGTCAACTGCCGGGCGGGGGCGCCGGTTTCGGCGCGGGCGTGGGTGCGGGCTTCGGTGGCGGTGCCGGTGCGGGCTTCGGTGGCGGCGCGGGCGCGGCTCCGGGTGCGGGCACGGCCCCGCAGGGCCTGGCGGGCGGCGCTCCGGCGCACGCCGGCGGCCGGGGCGGCGGCTTCGGGGGCATGAACGACGGGCCGAGCTGGCTCAAGCTGTTCCAGGGCAGGTTCGGCCCGCAGATCGGCTGGATGTACCCGTTCGCCCTGCTCGCCATCGCCTTCGGCCTGTGGACCCGGCGGCGGGCCGAGCGGACCGACCGGCTCCGCGGCGGATTCGTGCTGTGGGGCAGCTGGTTGCTCGTCATCGGCGCGGTGTTCAGTGACATGAGCTCCATCCCGCACACCGCCTACATGTCGACCCTCGCCCCCGCCCTGGCGGCGCTCTGCGGCGCCGGCGCGGTGCTGATGTGGGACGCCTACCGCGAGGGCCGCCGGGCGGCCTGGGCGCTGCCCGTCGCGGTCGCGGCCGAGGCCGGCTGGAGCTGGTACCTGAGCACGTTCGACCCCACCTTCCTGCCCTGGCTGAAGTGGCTGATGCTGGGCGCCTCCATGCTCGGTGTGGTCGCGATGGTGTGGGGACGAGCCACCCGCCGGACCCGTTCCCGGCTGCTGACCGTCGGCCTGCTGGCCGGGCTGGCGGGGGCCGTGGTCACCCCGGTCGCCTGGTCGTCCTCGGTCCTCGACCCGAAGTACGCGGGCAGTGCCCTCGACGCCGGCGCGGGTCCGTCGACCGGGATGGGCGCGATGTTCGAGGGGGTCGCGGGCAACAGCCGCGTCGAGGGCATCCTCGGCGAGCTCGGCAGGCAGGGTGGGGCGCAGCCCGGCGGCGCCGGCGCCTTCGGCGGCCTGGGGGGCTCGGCCACCCTGACGAGCGACCAGCGCGCGCTGTACGACTACGTCAAGTCCCACCAGGACGGGGCCAAGTACGTGTTGGCGGTCGACAACTGGTCCTCGGCGTCGCCGTACATCCTGGCCACCGGCGACACCGTGCTGCCGATGGGCGGGTTCAGCGGCTCGGTCCCGCAGCCCTCGCTGAGCGGCTTCACCACGATGGTGCACGCGGGTCAGGTGCGGTTCGTCTTGGTCCAGGGCGGCCGGGGGATGAGCGCCCTCTTCGGCGGCGGTGCCGACGACGGTTCGGTCACCCAGATCGACTCCTGGGTGAAGCAGAACTGCACCGAGGTGCCGTCCACCAGCTACGGGGTGAACCCCCCGCCGAGCCGGGCCGGCGGCGCCCAGTCGCCCGGGCTGGCGGGCCTGGCGGGCATGTTCGGGGGCTCGGCCACCGGAACCCTCTACGGTTGCACGCCCTCGTCCTGAGAGGGAGCCCTCTCGGATCGGTGATCACCCGGGTGGCACTGCCGCGCACGGCCGTGCCACCCGGGTGCGCCACGGGACGACCCCGGGAGCGTCACCGCGGCGTCCGTCGGTCCTACCGAAGCGGGGCGATGGCGAGCAGGGCGACGTCGTCGTGGAGCACCCGGGTGTGCCGGGGCAGGTCGGTGTCCAGGAAGTCGATGACCTCGCCGGGACTCGGGGCCGGCCGGCCGGCGAACCGGTCCCGGAGCCGGTCGAGGAAAGGGTAGAAGGCCCCGGCCGGGTCGCGGGCCTCGATCAGCCCGTCGGTGCAGAGCAGCAGCACGTCGCCGCGGGAGAAGCGATGGGTGTGGGCGGTGGGGCGTACGTCGGCCAGCGCGCCCAGGCCGAGGGGGAGGGCGGGCGGGCCGGTGAGCGCCCGGACCTCGCCGCCGGAGATCAGCACGGGCTCGATGTGGCCGTGGTTGACGATCGTCAGGCGGTGGGCCCGGGCGTCGTACTCGATCAGGACGGCGGTGACGAACAGCTCGGGGTCGGGCAGGGCGCCGGGCTCGCCGGCCATCCGGTGTTCCATGCCGGCGGCGACCTGCAGCAGGTCACCGGGCTCGTAGACGGCGTGGCGGAAGCTGCAGAGGACGTCGGCGACCGTCCGCACGGCCTGCAGGCCCTTGCCCCGGACGTCGCCGATGATGGCCCGCTCACCCGCCTGGGTGACGCGGATGTCGAAGAGGTCGCCGCCGACCACGGTGCCGGCCTCGGCGGGGCGGTAGAGCGCCGCCGCCAGCACGTGGCCGACCTGGCGCGGCACCGGGCGCAGCAGGGTGCGCATCAGCGCCTCGGCGACCGAGTTGGCGTGGATCAGGTGGGCTTCCTGGCGTTGCCGGTAGGCGGCGAGCGCGGTGCCGAGGGCGCCGACCAGGGCGGTGGAGATGTAGGCCGCGATGTAGTGGCGCTCCCACAGGTCGCCCGCGTCGCGGCCGGCACAGCACGGCGTGCCGGCCAGGACGCCTTCGAACACGACTGCGAAGACCGTGATGCCGGCGACACCGGCCGGGCCGCGGGTGTAGGCCGCGACCACCGGGAGGGCGATGAGCAGGAAGCTCACCGGCCACTGCACGGGGGTCACGGGTTCGAGCAGCAGCACGACCGCGACGTAGCCGGCCGGCAGCCACCGCATCCAGGTCGGCGGAGCGGGCGCCGCCAGGCCGGCGCTGCTCAGCCTGGCGTCGGCCGGATCACCGGTTCGTCGGCGGATCCAGCTCACGAGGGCTCCTCGGCGGGCAGGTCCTGCTCGGCCCAGATGGTCTTGCCGCTGGGCGTGTAGCGGGTCCCCCACCGCTGGGTGAGCTGGGAGATGATGAAGAGGCCGCGGCCCCCCTCGTCGTCGCTCGCGGCGTACCGCAGGTGCGGCGAGGTGTGTCCGGTGTCGGAGACCTCGCAGGTGAGACAGCGGTCCCTGATCAGCCGGACCCGGATCGGCCCCGGGGCGTAGCGGAGGGCGTTGGTCACCAGCTCGCTGACGATCAGTTCGGTGGTGAACGACAGCTCGTCCAGTCCCCACTCGCCCAGTTTCGCGGTGGTCGCGGTGCGGGCGTCTCCAGCGGCCGTCGGATCGGTGGGCAGCTCCCAAACCGCCGTCTGGTGGGCACCGAGCATCCTGGTGCGGGCCAGGAGCAGCGCCGCGTCGTCGTCCACCGGCCCGGGCAACAGCGTCTCCACAGCCTGGTCGCAGAGCTCCTCCAGCGGCCGGCGGTCCTGGCTGAGCACGTCGGCGAGCAGGCCGAGCCCCACCTCGGTGTCGTGGGCGGCGGCCTGGACCAGACCGTCGGTGAAGAGGGCGATCAGGCTGCCCGGGGGCAGCCGGAGTTCCATGCTCCGGAAGGGCATGCCACCGCGTCCGAGGGAGCGGCCCAACGGGAGCTCGGGGTAGCTGACGCCGCTGCCCGGACTGATGATCGCGGGTGGCGGGTGGCCCGCGCACGCCATGGTGCACTCTCCGGAGACCGGGTCGTAGACCGCGTACAGGCAGGTCACCCCGAGGGCCTCGTCGGATCGGGCGCCGGCCCGCTCCTGGCCGGTCTGCCTGACCAGGTCGTCCAGGTGGTCGAGGAGCTCGCCCGGATCCAGGTCCAGTCGGGCGAGGACCCGCACGCTCGTACGGAGGCGACCCATGGTGGCGGCGGCGCGCACACCGTGGCCGAGGACGTCCCCGACGACCAGGCCGACCCGACTGCCCGACAGCGGGACGACGTCGAACCAGTCACCGCCCACTCCGGACCGGCTGTCGGCGGGCAGATAGCGGCTCGCCAGGTCGACGGCGCTCAGCGCTGGCAGGCTGTGCGGCAACAGGCTCCGTTGCAGCCTGAGGGCGGTGGTGTGCTCACGGGTGACGGCCGGCATCAGCAGGGCACCGACCAGCAGGGCGCCCAGACCCATCACGGTCACCCCGCCGGTCCGTCCGATGAGCGGCAGGTCGAAGGAGGTCGCACCGTAGGCGGGGTTGGCGTAGACGTCGAAGGCCGCGTAGCAGAAGAAGTAGACCATCATCAGCCCGCCCAGGCCGGGGAGCAGGCCCTTGAACACGAGGTCCCGGGAACTGTGGGTGAGCACCCTGCGGAAGTACCAGGCACAGGCGAAGCCGGTGAGGCCGTAGTAGAAGGCGATCGCGAGGCCGACCGACTGGACGGAGTCGGCCAGGACGTCGCGGCTGATCGTCGTCAGCAGGACGAGGAAGCCGATGGAGGCCAGACCCACGCCGACGGTCGACCAGGTGGGCGTGAGGTAGCGGCGGTGCACCCGGGCGAACTGCGAGGGGACGGCCTTGTGTGCGGCCATCGAGAAGACGGTCCGGGCCAGCGGCAGGATCGTCGTCTGGGTGGAGGCGGCCGCGGAGGTCACCACCATGAAGATCAGCAGCTTGGTGAAGACCTGACCCATCCCCTGGCTGCCGAAGACGGCGTTGCCCAGCCCGGAGAGCACGTCGCCGGAGTTGTTGGCGTTGCCCAGCCCGATGCCCGTCGTGCCGACTCCGGCGAAGGCCTGTGCGGAGGTGGAGACCAGGGAGTAGATGATCAGCAGCAGCACGGTGGAGATGACCGCCGCGCGCCCGGGGGTGCGTCTGCTGTCGGCGCTCTCCTCGTTCACCGAGACGGCGGTGTCCCAGCCCCAGTAGACGAAGACGGCGGCGAGGATGCCCGAGGTCAGCGCTCGGGCCGAGGCGACGTGAAGGGGGTTGAACCAGGACGCGGAGACGTGGATCGCCGTGCTGGGGCTGCTGGTGTAGACCCTGACCAGGGCGGTGACGGCGAACAGGACCAGGACGGCCACCTCGGTGCAGAGCAGCCAGCGCTGGACGGCGGCCGAGACCTCGATGCCGACGTAGCAGACGGCCGTCATCACGACGATCCAGCCGATACCCGCGACCGTGGTCCACAGCCTGCTGCCCGCGAGTGAGTCGAGACCGAGCAGCCGGAAACCGTAGATGCCGGCGATCTCCGCCAGGTTCGCCATGACGATGACGTCGGCGACGATGATGCCCCAGCCGCCCATCCAGCCGGTGCGCGGACCGAAGGCACGGGTGGCCCAGGTGAAGGTGGTCCCGCAGTCGGCGTCGCTCGCGTTGAGTTCCCGGTAGGCGTACGCGATCAGCAGCATCGGGATGAAGGCCAGCATCGTGATGATCGGCGCCTGCAGGCCGACCCCCGCCACGACGAGGCCGAGCGTGGCCGCCAGGCTGTACGCGGGGGCGACGGAGGACAGGCCGATCACGACCGAGGAGAACAACCCCAGAACCCCGGCCTTGAGCCCTTTCTCACCCGCACCCGAGCCGGGGGCGAGTGGCGCGGCGGGCGCGGCAGAACCACCGGAGAGCTTCACATCTGATTCCAACCCCGAATCCGTTCGCGCGCAACGCCGCACCGAACGGGTGGCGTCGACGACAGTCACCCCATCATCCACACGAACTTCCCGTACGCCGCAGACCGGGCCCGGGGCGCGGACCGTGTCGTGCGGCCCTTCCCCGCCGAGTCTGCGACGGTGCACCGGCCGACACGTCACGGCGCTTCGCCGGAGGAACTGAGGCCCATGAGGGCCCTGCGCTCCGCACTCGACGTCATCAACGTCGCGCCATCCGCCTGAAGGTTCGCCCGGTCGCGGTGCGTCTCACGGACCGTGCCCAGGCGCGGGTTAGCTTCGTACCGTGGATCGTGTCGTGTCCCTGTCCCAGCTGTTGCGCCGACCACTGGTGGGGCGCGACGGCGCGTCGGTGGGTCGCCTCGCCGATGTGATCGTCCGTCTGCGTGGACGTGACTACCCCCTGGTCGCCGGCCTGGTCGCCCGGATCGGGAGCCGCGAGGTCTTCCTGCCCATCGAGCAGGTCACCGACTTCGGCCGGGAGCGGATCCAGCTCACCAGCGAGGTCGTGGACCTGCGCCCGTTCGAGCGGCGCGAGGGGGAGGTGCTGCTGCGCGCCGACGTCCTCGGGCACCGGGTGATCGACGTCGCCCACGTCGAACTGGTCCGGGCCCACGACCTCGGCCTGAGCCCGCACCCCGAGGGCTGGATCGTCGCCTGCCTGGACACCAGTCCCCACCGGCCGCGGCTGTTCGGGCGGAGCGGTGCCGGGAGCCGGCGGCACTGGCGGGACTGGAAGTCCTGCGAACCGCTGATCGGCCACGCCCAGTCCGCTCGCGTGCGAGGCCCCTTCGGACGGGTGGGCCGACTCAGGCCGGCCGACATCGCGGATCTGCTGGAGGACGCCAACCGGACCGAGTCCCACGAGATCCTCCAGACCGTGCACGCCGACCCCGAGCTGGAGGCCGACGTCTTCGAGGAGTTGGAGCCCGACTCGCAGACCCGCCTGCTCAAGGAGAAGAGCGACGCCGAGATCGCCGAGGTGCTCACCCGGATGCGTGCCGACGACGCCGCCGACGCGATCAACGACCTGCCGCAGAACCGCCGCCAACCGGTCCTCGACGCGCTGCCCGCCGGCCAGCGCACCAAGGTCCTCACCCTGTTGGGCTTCAACCCCTCCAGCGCCGGCGGACTGATGGCCCTGGACATCCTCACCGCGTCCGCGGGCACCACCGTCACCGAGGCGCTGAGTCTGGCCCGGGCGGCCCGGACGCTGCAGCCGGAGGCGCTGACCAGCATCCACGTCGTCCGGGAGGGGAACCGGCTGATCGGCACCGTGACCCTGGTGGTCCTGCTGCAGGCCCGGCCGGACGCCCGCCTGGAGGAGGTGATGGCCACCGAACCGGTCCGGGTCCTCCCGGACACCGACGTCGAGGACGTCGCCCTGCTGATGACCGACTACAACCTGCTCACCGTGCCCGTCGTCGACCAGCAGGACCAGATCCTGGGGGTCATCACCGTCGACGACATCCTGGAGACGGTCATCCCCGAGGACTGGCGCCGGCGCGAACCCGCCCCGCACCCGGCCTACCGCACCGACGGCGGCGCCTCCGCCGGGCCCACGCGCGTCACGGACCTGGGCGGATGACGGCGCCCGGTGACCCGCCGGAGCCAACCGGCCGACCCACCCCCGGCAAGCCCGCGACGCCCAGGCCCACGCCCGAGCCCACGTCCACACCTACGCCCAGGCCCACACCTACGCCCAGGCCCACCTCCGCACCCGCACCCGAGCCGGGACCCCGGCCCAAGCCGGCACCCAAGCCCGCGCCCAAGCCCGCTCCCAAGCCCGCGCCCAGACCCAGCGCCGTCCTGGACGAGGCCCACCTCGGCGACATCGAAGGCGCCTTCGGCCGCATCTCCCGGGACGAGTCCGACGAGCGCCCCGGCCCGAAGGCCCGGCTGCTGACCCTGCTGGCGATCATCGGCCCGGGCATCATCGTCATGGTCGGCGACAACGACGCCGGCGGTGTCGCCACCTACGCCCAGGCCGGGCAGAACCACGGCTACTCCCTGCTGTGGGTCCTGCTGCTGCTCATCCCGGTGCTGATCGTCAACCAGGAGATGGTGGTGCGCCTCGGCGCGGTCACCGGCGTCGGCCACGCCCGGCTGATTAACGAACGGTTCGGCCGGTTCTGGGGCTGGTTCAGCGTCGGCGACCTGTTCGTTCTCAACTTCCTCACCATCGTCACCGAGTTCATCGGCATCTCACTCGCCGCGGGCTACCTCGGGGCATCCAAGTACTGGGTGGTCCCGACCGCCGCCCTGCTGCTGATCGCCGTCACCGCCAGCGGCTCCTTCCGTCGCTGGGAACGCGCGATGTTCGCCCTCATCGCGATCAGTCTGCTGCTGGTCCCGCTCACCCTGCTGTCCGAGCCCAGGTGGGGCCGGGCCGCACACCACTTCGTCGTCCCCGGCATCCTGGGCGGCGTCACCAGCGACGCCGTCCTGCTGATCATCGCGATCGTCGGCACCACCGTCGCCCCCTGGCAGCTCTTCTTCCAGCAGTCCAACGTCATCGACAAACGCATCACCCCCCGCTTCATCGGCTACGAACGCACCGACACCGTCATCGGCTCCTTCGTGGTCGTCATCGGCGCCGCCGCGCTGGTCATGGTCGCCGACTACGCCGCCCGTGGCACCGCCTTCGCGGGCCGCTTCACCGACGCCGCCGGTGTCGCCCACGCGCTCGACGGGCGCGGCCACGCCCTGGGCGTCATGTTCGCGGTCGTCCTGATGGACGCCAGCATCATCGGCGCGGCCGCCGTCACGCTGGCCACCAGCTACGCCTTCGGTGACGTCTTCAACCTTCGCCACTCACTCCACCGCGGCTTCGGTGAGGCCAAGCAGTTCTACGCCTCCTACAGCCTGATGGTGCTGCTCGCGGCCGCCATCGTGCTCATCCCGGGCGCGCCACTGGGTGTGATCACCGAGGCCGTCCAGGCCCTCGCCGGCCTGCTCCTCCCGTCCGCCAGCGTCTTCCTGCTCCTGCTCTGCAACGACTCCGAGGTCCTCGGCCCCTGGACCAACCCGCGCTGGCTCAACCTCCTCGCCACCCTGATCATCGCCGTGCTCCTGCTGCTCTCCGCCACCCTGATGGCCACCACGCTCTTCCCCGCCCTGAACGTGAAGGCCCTGGCCGGCCTGCTCGCCGTCGTGCTCGCGGTGGGCCTGGCCGCGGCTGCCGTCGGCCTGTGGATCGCGCGGCGGCGCGCCGGTGCTCCGACCGTACCGGCGCCGACCATGTCCGCGTCCGAGAAGCTGGCCTGGCGGATGCCCCCGCTGGCCCTGCTCAAGCCCGTCCAGTGGTCACCGGGCCTGCGCCTGGGCATGCTCACACTCCGCGGTTACCTGCTGCTCAGCGCCGTCCTGCTGCTCGTCAAGGCCATCCGCCTCGGCGGCGCGTGACGCACCGGATCGGCGCGTGTCAGTTGACGCAGGGGATGCCGCCCATCTTGACCGGGGGTCCCTGCATGGGCAGGGTGGCCGCCGGGTCGGGGGCGCTGCCGCCGCCGCTGGCGGGGGTGGGTGCCGAGCCGCCGGGCGGGGTGTAGTCGGTGCCGAGGGTGACCACGATGTGCCCGGCGGGCACCTCGGAGGACGGCTCGGCGGTGGTGCCGTAGCGGGTGGCGACGCCTTGGGCGCCGTCCTTGGCACCGGCGCCGTAGGTGACCGTGGTGGTCCTCGGACGGGTGCCGGCCTCGCCGACCCGGCCGCCGGTGTAGCCCATCCCTGCCAGGGCCTTGGCCTCGGCCGCGGCGGCGCCGGTGACCGTCGAGGCGTTGTACACGTCGACCGTGCCCGAGCCGGTCTTCCCGGCGGGCGTGGCGGCGGCCGGGGACGGGCCGGCCGAGGAGGAGCCGGCGGGGGGCGGGGCCGGTGCGGGGTCGTGCCCGAAGAGCTGCTGCACCTCCCGCCTTATCAGGGCGGGGTCGACGGTGTTGACGTCCTCGCCCCCGATGGTCGCGAAGCCGGCGATCGGCAGGGTGTTGAACTCGACGTTCCCGCCGGTGAGGTTGGTGGCCTGCTGGGCGAAGTCCAGGATGTTCAGCTGGTTGTCGATCACCACGTCCTTCTTCACCACGTCGAAGAGGGACTGCATCTTGCCGATGTCGTCGAAGATGCCCTCGTTCTTGAGCTTGTACTCGACCGAGGAGATGAAGGCCTGCTGGCGGTGGGTGCGGTCGAGGTCGCCGTTCGGCAGGTTGTGGCGCTGGCGGACGAAGGCCAGCGACTGGGCGGCGTCGAGGGTGTTGATGCCGGCCACGCCCTTGAAGCCGGAGCCCTGGCCCTCCTCGGCCGGGTCGCTGGTGGCG
Source organism: Kitasatospora sp. NPDC024654 (assembly GCF_055559155.1). Classification (NCBI taxonomy): domain Bacteria; kingdom Bacillati; phylum Actinomycetota; class Actinomycetes; order Kitasatosporales; family Streptomycetaceae; genus Kitasatospora; species Kitasatospora sp. NPDC024654. The sequence continues at coordinate 122,051 of NZ_JBVHLF010000002.1, read as the reverse complement.
TGGTTCAGGCAGACCTGGACCGGCCCGACGGCCTGCGCGATGTCGTAGAAGCCGAGCAGGTTGACCTCGGCGAAGTGGTCGATCGGGATGCCGAGGAAGTTCTGCACGGTGGCCAGGGTCGCCGCCCGGCCCGCGTCCCGGCTCTGCTGCTCCAGCTGGGCCCCCTTGAGCCCCTGTGCCTGGAGCTTGGTCTCGGCGGCCGCCTTGGCGATGCCGTACGCCTCCTTGATCTTGTGCATCCTGCCGTCGGCGCCGGCGGTCTGCACGTAGTCGTCGCGCGGGATGGAGAGCGCGGTGACCTTGCCGCCGTTGGCCGGTATGTGCAGCACGATCAGGCTGTTGGTGTTGTAGCCGCCGACGTTGCTGCTGGCGCCGGCCTGCAGGTCGTCCTCGACGAACTGCGGCGGCAGGTCGTTGCCGTTCATGTCCTTGCGGCTGTCCAGGCCGATCAGCAGCAGGTTGACCGAGTTGTCCAGGTGCGGCGGCGCGCCCCTGCGCACGTTGCTCAGGGCGTCGGAGGTGTTCAGGCCGGTGGTCAGGGACCGGTACGTGTACCAGGTGACACCGCTGGTGGCGAGGACCGCCAGACCGACCCCGCACACGACGGTGCGCCCGGCGATGGCCAGCAGGGAGGGGCGGTGCCGCTCCGGCACGGAGGTCTGGCGGCGGCTCGCGCGCCCTCGGTCGGCAGGGGTGTGCTCAGCCACGACGGTTCCTCCCGTCCCGGGTCCGCCTGTCCCGGGCGATCCGGACCAGGACGACGAGCAGCGCGGCGCCGAGCGCCGCGAGCATGACCGGGAAGTCGTTGATGGTCCAGCGGGCCGCGCCGGTGGCCAGGGCCTTGGAGCCCTGGTACTTGGCGGAGTCGCCGAGCAGTTCGGCGGCGGCCGTGGTGGCCAGCACCACGGCCGGTGACGCCGGCAGCACCCACCACCAGCTCGAGCGTTCGGCCAGGGCGGCCGCGCCGGCGGTGCCGAGGACGGCGCAACTGTCGAAGATCAGGCCCAGCCCCGGGGCGACCGCCTCGTCGACCAGCGCGCCGACCAGCGGCAGCCCGAGCAGCAGCAGCAGTGCGATCAGGCCGCCCTGCCGCTGGGGTCGGGCTGCCGGCCGCCCGCCACGGGACAGCGGACCGGGACGGCTCGCGTCCGGCCCGTCGTCCGATGCCCGCTCGGGTGGGGACGGTGGTTCCGGCTGGTCCCGCCAGAGATCTATGCCCTCGCTGGGCGTGACCGCCCACTGCTCTGCCACGCGCTCATCCTCATACAGTCGGCCGATGCGCCAATGGTTGCTCGGTTGCGCAATATAGCAACTGTTCATGACGTCGCGTCGCCGGCCGGCACAGGACGGGGGAGCGCCGGCCGGTGTGCGGTCCTCCGAGGAGGTGGTCGGGATGGCACCCGGCAGTCGGTCCCGAAGCCGACCCGCTTCTGCCCAGGAGGTCCCACGGCCCCGAGCGGCAGCTGCTCACGGAGTCCAACTACCCGACCGGGTAGCCTGGTTCGACTTTCACCCAGGCCGTTGTGCGATCGTCATGGGCGCGACCCGCCCGCCCCCGCCCGCTCCGCGGACGTGCCCGCCGCCTCCGGGTGACGGCATGCCCGACCGTCGAGGGACCACACCACTGCGACCGCCGCCGGCCGAACCGAGTCCGTCGGCCTGGCCGCACGGCGTCACCGCACGGCCACCCGGGTCCGCCCGGTTGGGGTGCCCTCGCTCAGCACTGCGGCCGCCGGCCGTGGTTCGCGGCGTGGTTACGACGGGTCTTCTTCTTGCGGCGCCGTTTCGATGACATGTCCGCCTCCTCGCTCGCTGCTGCGTTTCGCCCCTCTCCAACGTTGCACATGCGCGGCCCGTCGGCGCGGCGTCGACGTTCGGCAGGCGGTCGGGCGCCGCCGTCAGCGTCGGAACCGCCCGGTCAGGACGCTCCACCAGCTGCGTCGCTGCCGGGGGACGGCGGCCGCCGTGGCGGGCGGCTCGGCCGGCTCGGCAGGCAGGGCGGCGGGCGCTGCCGGCGGTGTCGCGGGCGCGGTGCCTTCGGCGATCGCCGCCTCTCCCTCGGGCTTCGTCGGCGGGGTGAAGCTCACCGGCAGCTCGACCAGGTGCTGGGACAGCCAGGCCGAAGTCCAGGTCAACTCCCCCTCGGGAACGGCGAGTCGGAGGTCCGGCAGGCGGGTCAGCAGGATGTCGATGCCGGTCTCCGCGATGGCCCGCCCGATGTCCTGGCCGGGGCACTCGTGCGGGCCGCTGCCGAAGGCCAGGTGGGAGCGGTTGCCGTAGAGCGGCTGCGACAGGTCGGGACGGACGACCGGGTCGACGTTGCCGGCCGCGAGACCGAGCAGGAGCATGTCGCCGGCCTTGATCTGCTGCCCGCCGAGTTCGGTGTCGCCGGTGGCCCAGCGGCCCGCGACCAACGACATCGGCGCGGAGTCCCAGAGGACCTGGTCCAGGGCGTCGGGCAGGGTCATGTGGCCACCGGACAGGTGGGCGCGGAACCGACGGTCGGTGAGGACGAGCTTCAGGGTGTCCGCGATCAGGTTGACGGTCGTCTCGTTCGCGGCGAGCAGCACCACCCGCAGGTGCTCCAGCACCTCGTCGTCGGTGAGCCCGGCGCCGTGCTGCATCAGCCATGACACGAGATCGGCGCCGGGCGCCACGCGCTTGCGCTCCATCATCCGGCGCAGCGTCGCCACGACGTAGTCGTTGCTCTCGATCGCCGTCTCGGTGCCCTTCATCAGGTCCCGGGCGGCTTCGACCAGTCGGGGCCCGTACTCCTCGGGCATCCCGACCACCTGCGTCATCACGAGCATGGGCAGGTGCTCGGCGAACTGGGCCACCAGATCGGCCCGGCCGGTGGATCCGAAGCCCTGGATCAGCTGGTCGGTGAAGCGGGTGACGTAGCGGCGGATCCCGCGCCGGTCGAAGCGGTTCAGACTTTCGGTGACCGCCCCGCGCAGGCGCCGGTGCTCCTCGCCGTCCGCGAACACGCACAGCGGCTGCCAGGCGATCACCGGCATCAGCGGGGAGTCCGGGGTGATCAGACCCTCCTGGAACGCCGTCCAGCGGCGGGAGTCCCGGGAGAAGCGGGAGGGCGTGCGCATCGCGGTGAGGTTCGCGGAGTGGCCGAGGACCAGCCAGGCCGGGAGGTCACCGTGCAGCAGTACGGGCGCCACCTCGCCGTGCTCGGCACGTAGTTTCTCGTACAGACCTGCCGGGTCGGCCTCGGCCTCCGGCCCGTAGAGCCGCCGGAGGCCGTTGGCGCCGAGCCCTTGGGCGCCGAGTCCGTGGGCGGGGCAGCCGGGCGGCGGGGTGAGGGAGGCGTCGTCAGGGAACGAGGTGGTCACGGTGTCTCCGGGGTCGGCGCCAGGCGGTCGTCGTGAGGCGCGGTCGTCGTGGGGCGGGCAGGGCGGGTGCGGTCACCGCGCGGGCGGGGCCGAGAGGTCGTACAGGTGGCGTATCAGGGCCATCAGGACGTCCCGGCTGGATTCGCGGGTCCGGGCGTCGCACGCGACGATCGGCACCTCGGGGGGCAGGTCCAGGGCGGCCCGCAGCTCCTCGGTCGGGTAGGTCGGCGACTCGGGGAAGGTGTTGGCCGCGACGACGAAAGGCACGCCGCGGTCCTCTAGCCGCCCGATCACGTCGAAGCTGACTTCGAGCCGGCGGGTGTCGACCAGCACGACCGCGCCGAGGGCTCCCTCGAACAGGCCGTTCCAGAGGAACCAGAACCGCTCCTGCCCGGGGGTGCCGAACACGTACAGCACCAGTTCGTCGCTGATGCTGATCCGGCCGAAGTCCATCGCGACCGTGGTGGAGGTCTTGAGCTCGACCCCGGCGAGGTCGTCGACGGCGGCTCCGGCCTGCGTCATCGTCTCCTCGGTGGTCAGCGGGCGGATCTCGCTCACGGAACCGACCAGGGTCGTCTTGCCGACGCCGAAGCCGCCCACGATCACCACCTTGACCGCCATGGCGGCCGAGTCCGGGAGCAGGTCCGCGCTCTGCGGCCCCACCACCGTCTCAGAGCTTCTGTAGTCCATGCATCACCGCCTCCAACAGGGCGCGCTCGGGAAGGATCGCCTGCGGGACACCGGCGCGGGCCTCGATCCGCCTTTCGGCGAGGAGGTCCGCCAGCAGCACGGTGACCGCGCTCATCGGCAGCCGCAGGTAGGCGGAGATCTCGGCCACGGACAGCGGCGAGCCACAGATCCGCAGGATCGCCGCGTGCTCCGGCTGCATCGTGAGGGTCGGCTCCGAGCGGGAGACGATCAGGGTGACCAGGTCGAACGTGGTCCGCTCGGCCGGACCGCTGCGGCCGCGGGTGATCACATAGAGACGTTCCGGGTCGTCGCCGTCCCAGTCCTGGTCCTGGTCCGCAACGCTCATGCGCCCGCCTCGCGGGGCTCGGCCCGTGCTTCGCCGACGCGCACCACCCGGACGTTCCGCCCGCTCATGCGACCTGCTCGCTGTTGCGCGGAGCCGTGCTGAGGTGTTCGCCGATCCGGGCGACCAGGTCCCGCATCCGCTGGCCCATCAGCCCGGCGTCGACCCCCTCGTCGGCGAGCACCGCCAGGTAGGCCCGGGCGCCGGCCGCCATCAGGTAGAAGAAGCCGCCGCCCATCTCGATCACGACCAGCCGCATCCGGCCGTCACCGTGCGGGAACTCGTGTCCCACCGCGGCGGCCAGGCTCTGCAGGCCGGCACAGGCGGCGGCGAGGCGGTCCGCGGTGTCGGTGTCGGTGCCGTGCTGGGCCATCCGCAGGCCGTCGGCGGAGAGCACGACGATGTGCCGGGTGTGCGGGACGCCGTCCGCCAGCTCCTTGAGCATCCAGTCCATGTTGGTCCGCTGTTGAATCACTGCTCGCCCTTCCCTGCCGACTCTTCACTGGTGTGGCCGGCCGCACCGGTGGACGGCGCGTGGCCGTTCACCCCCTCGTGGAACGCGGCCAGCCACATCCCGGGCTGTACCGGTGCCTGGGCCGGCTCGGTGACCCTGGAGGCCCCGGGAGCGACCGTCCGGGCGGGTGCGGCGTGACGGCGGCGCTGCGGCAGGCCGTTCGGGGTCCACTCGGTCACCACCGGAATCCCGTCGTCGGCCGGGACCGGTCCCGTGGCGGCCCCCCGGGAGGACCTGAAGGACGACCCCGCGGCGGAGACGGGTACCGTCCTCGACCGCCACGGCCGCGGTCCGTCCGCCACCCGGGGGCCGGAGGCGATGCCGATGCCGTGCGCGCGGCCGGTGGCGGGCGCCGTGGTGATGAGCTCCTGCGGCACGATCAGCACGGCGCGCACCCCGCCGTAGGCGGAGGGACGCAGCGAGACCTGGAAGCCGTACGCCTGCGCGAGCCGGCCGACCACGGCCAGGCCGAGCCGTGGGGTCTCGCCGAGGTCGTTGAGGTTGATGCCGGCCTGCGCGTCCCGGAGCATCCGCTCGGCGCGGGCCCGCCCCTCCTCGCTCAGGCTGAGGCCGCCGTCCTCGATCTCGATCGCGATGCCGGTCTGCACCTCGACCGCGGTCAGGTGCACGTTGGTCTGCGGCGGGGAGTAGCGGGTGGCGTTGTCCAGCAGCTCGGCGAGTGCGTGGATGAGCGGCTCGACCGCCGGTCCGACCACGGCGACCTCGGACACCGGGTGCAGTTCCACCCGCTGGTAGTCCAGGATGCGCGACATGCCGCCGCGCAGCACGCTGTACAGCGGCACCGCCCGGCTCCACTGCCGGCCGGGGCGGGCGCCGCCGAGCACGGCGATGCTGTCCGCGAGGCGGCCGATCAGCGCGTTGCCGTGGTCCAGCCGCAGCAGGTCCTGGAAGACGGCGGGGTCGTTGCCGTGCCGGTCCTCCATCGAGCGCAGGTCCTGGGCCTGCCGGTGGACGATCGCCTGGACCCGGCGGGCGATGTTGACGAAGGCCCGCTGGGCGGACTCGTGCAGGGCGTCCTCGTTGTCGACGGCCTCCAGGACGGTGCGCAGCACGGCCTGCCGGGCGGCCCGGAACTCCGCGCCGACGATGGCGTCGTGGGACTCGTACGCCTTCAGCACGTCCTCGATGAACGCGCCGCGCTGGAGCCGGGCGACCGCCTCGGGCAGGGCGAACCTGGCCAGCCGGACCGTCTCGCTCTCCTGCCGGGCCAGCCGACGGCGCAGCTCGCTCTCCTGCCGGCCGGAGCGCTCGCGCAGGTTCGCCAGCGCGTACCCCCGGCGTGCCGCCTCGGCGGCCACCACGGCCACCGCCACGGTGCCCACCACCCCGAACCAGACGACTCCCGCGCGGGCGCCGGCGGAGGCCACCGACGCGGCGACGACAGCGGCGGCCGCCGTCACGATCGTTGGCAGGAGCCACACCAGAACGGGAGCGGAGCGCCAGCCTCCTGGTGACGATCCAGCACCAAGCATCATCATCCTCAAACGATCGGAAGAGTAGGGAAGGACGGACCGGGAACGCGTCCGGACGGGGCTCTCGCTCCGCCGGCCGGGGTGGTACTGGCACCAGGATTGCCCTGACCCGGGCTTGTCGTACCGGTGCCCAGGTTCAGTTCGCTCGTGAGGGGGTTCTCCCCGGAAATCGGCACGTGCTGCGGGAGCTCCGTGCTACGGCGTGATCCACGACATGACCTGGATCTCTCCGGTCCGCGCTGTCCCCGCGGAGGTGACCGGCATCCCGGCGTCGCGGGTGGCCTCACCGGGCGGCGGCCGGAGGCGGTTCGTCCCGGCGGTCGGCGCAGCCCGACGGTCACGGCCGCGTCGTCGCCGATCTCCCCGGGACATGGCTGGTCCCGGCCGCGCGGACGGCCGGGACCATGGAAGTCGCCGGTCAGAGCCGGGGGATGACCTCGCGCCCGTAGGCGTCGATGGTGTCCTCGATGGCGTCGTGCATCGCGTAGACGGCGAACTGGTCCACGCCCAGCGCCCGCAGCTCCTCCAGCCGGGCCACCTGCGCCGCCGGCGGTCCGATCAGGCAGAACCGGTCGACGATCTCGTCCGGCACGAACGTGGTGTCCGGGTTGTCCACCCGTCCGTGGTGGCTGTAGTCGTACCCCTGACGGTTCTTGATGTACGCGGTGAGCGCCTCCGGCACCAGGTCGGAGTGCTCGCCGTAACGGCTGACCAGGTCGGCCACGTGGTTGCCGACCATGCCGCCGAACCACCGGCACTGCTCGCGGGCGTGCGCCAACGCCGCCGGCGACTCGTCGGCCGTGACGTAGGCCGGCGCGGCGACGCAGATGGTCAGCGCGGCCGGGTCGCGACCGGCGTCGGCCGCCGCGGCCCGGACCGCCTTGACCATGTACCCGGTGAGATAGGGATCGGCCAGCTGCAGGATGAACCCGTCGGCCTGGCGGCCGGTCAGCGCGAGCGCCTTGGGCCCGTAGGCGCCCATCCAGACGGGCAGCGCGCCGTCGCGCACCCACGGCAGGTGCATCTCGGTGCCGTCCACCTCGACCGACCGCCCCTCGGCCAACTCCTTGATGGCGTGCATCGCCTCGCCCAGCCGGGCCAGCGTGGCGGGCCGCCGGCCGGCCACCCGCATCGCGGAGTCGCCGCGCCCGATGCCGCAGACCGTGCGGTTGCCGAACATCTCGTTGAGCGTGGCGAAGAGCGAGGCGGTCACCTCCCAGGTCCGGGTGGACGGGTTGGTGACCATCGGCCCGACCTTCAAGTGCCGGGTCCGGCCGAGGATCTGACTGTAGATCACGAAGGGTTCCTGCCAGAGCACGCAGGAGTCGAAGGTCCAGCCGTGGCTGAAGCCGGCCGCCTCCGCGCGCTTCATCCGCTCGACGAGCAGCCGGGCGGGCGGGTCGGTCTGGAGCACGAGCCCAAAGTCCATCAGCGGCACAACCGTTCGGTGGTCGGAAGCGGATCAGGTCAGGTACTGGCAGGTGTCGCGCCGCAGGAAGGTGCCGTGGCCGGCCCGGCCGAGCCAGTCGCCGCGGTCCAGCACCACGCTGCCCCGGGAGAGCACCGTCCTTGCCCGGCCGGTGAGTTGACGGCCCTCGTAGGCGGAGTAGTCGACGTTCATGTGGTGAGTGGCGGCGGAGACCGTCTGCTTCGCCGTCGGGTCGTAGACCACCAGGTCGGCGTCGGCGCCGGGCGCGATGGTGCCCTTGCGCGGGTGGAGGCCGAACATCCGGGCCGGGGCGGCGCAGGCGATCTCGATCCACCGCCGCCGCGACAGGTGCCCGTCCAGCACGGCCTGGTGCAGCAGGTCCATCCGGTTCTCCACCCCGGGCAGCCCGTTGGGGATCTTCGAGAAGTCGCCGCGGCCGAGCTCCTTCTGGCCCTTGAAGCAGAACGGGCAGTGGTCGGTGGAGACCACCTGGAGGTCGTTGACACGCAACCCCCGCCACAGCGCGGCCTGGTGCTCACGCGGCCGGAGCGGCGTGGAGCAGACGTACTTGGCACCCTCGAAGCCCGGCTCGGCCAGGTTCTCGGTGGAGAGGAAGAGGTACTGCGGGCAGGTCTCGCCGAAGACGTTCAGTCCCTCGCGCCGTGCGGTGGACAGCTCGGCGAGCGCCGAGGCGGCCGAGACGTGCACCACGTACAGCGGCGAACCGGCCACCTGGGCCAGCTTGACGGCGCGGTGGGTGGCCTCGGCCTCCAACAACTCCCGGCGGACCTCGCCGTGGTAGCGCGGGTCGGTGTGGCCGGCCGCGAGCGCCTGCTCGACCAGCACGTCGATCGCGATGCCGTTCTCCGCGTGCATCATGATCAGGCCGCCGTTCCCGGCACCGCGCTGCATCGCCCGCAGGATCCGCCCGTCGTCGCTGTAGAAGACACCGGGGTAGGCCATGAAGAGCTTGAACGAGGTGGACTCGCCGGAGGCGACCAGCAGGTCCATCTCCTTGAGCACCGCGTCGTTGACGTCCGAGACGATGGTGTGGAACGCGTAGTCGATCGCGCAGCGGCCCTCGGCCTTGGCGTGCCAGGCGTCCAGGCCCTCCCGCAGCGAGCCGCCGACCGGCTGCACCGCGAAGTCCACGATGGTGGTGGTGCCGCCCCAGGCGGCGGCCCGGGTGCCGGTCTCGAAGGTGTCGGAGGCGTGCGTGCCGCCGAACGGCAGCTCCATGTGGGTGTGCGCGTCCACGCCACCGGGGATCACGTAGTGTCCGGTGGCGTCGATCTCGGTGTCGGCGGTCCAGGCCTCGGCCGCGCCGCTGCCGGTGGCGGCGAGCGCGGCGATCCGCTCGTCCTCGACCAGCACGTCGGCGGCGGTCTCCTCGGTGGCGGTGATCACCAGGCCGCCCCGGATCACGGTCCGGCTCATACCGGCTCTCCCACCACGTCGATCCGGCGCAGCGCCTCGACCAGCAGGTCGCCGCCCTCGCGGGCCTCGGCCTCGGTGAGCGAGAGCGGCGGGGCGATCCGCAGCACGTTGCCGGCCCGGCCGCCCTTGCCGATCAACAGACCCAGTTCCCGGGCGTGTTCGAGCGCGGCGGAGGCCGCCGCGGCGTCCGCCAGCTCGACCCCGAGCATCAGTCCCCGCCCGCGCACCTCGTGCACGGCCGGCAGCTTGGCACTCTCCAGTCGCTCGCGCAGCACGGCGCCGGTGCGCCGGGCGTTGCCCTGCAGGTCGTTGGCGAGCAGGTGGCGCAGGTTGGCCAGCGCCGCTGCGGTGGTGATCGGGCTGCCACCGAAGGTGGAGATCGAGTTGGCCCCCAGACAGTCCATCACCTCGGCCCGGGCCACCACCCCGCCCATCGACATGCCGTTGGCGATGCCCTTGGCGAAGGTGAGCAGGTCGGGCGGGCCGGCCTCGGCGTGCGCCTGCCAGCCCCAGAAGTGGTCGCCGGTACGGCCCCAGCCGGTCTGCACCTCGTCCGAGATCCACAGGATGCCGTGCCGGTCCAGCACCCGCTTGAACGCGGCGAGCAGCCCGTCCGGTCCGTGGGTGAACCCGCCGACGCCCTGGATGGGTTCGGCGATCAACGTGGCGACCGTGCTCTCCGCCTGGTCGAGCATCTCCTCCAGGTCGGCCACACAGGCGGCGATGAACTCGCCGTCGGAGAGTGCCGCGAACGGCCCGCCGGTGCGCACCCCGCCGTGCACGTAGAGGGTCTGCAGCGGCGAGAGGCTGGTGGGCGACCAGGAGGCGTTGCCGGTGATGCCCACCGTGCTGAACGAGCGCCCGTGGTAGCTGTTGCGCAGCGCCACCACCTGGTTGGAGCGGCGGTAGCAGGTGGCCAGCAGCAGCGCGGCGTCGTTGGCCTCGGTGCCGGAGGTGGTGAAGAACACCTTGGCGTCCGGGATGCCCGACAACTCGGCGATCCGCTCGGCCAGTTCGACCATCGTCGAGGAGAGGTAGAGGGTCGAGGTGTGCAGGATCCGGCCGGCCTGCTCGGCCACCGCCGCGGTGACCTCGGGCAGTGCGTGGGCGGTCATCGTGGTCAGGATGCCGCCGAAGAAGTCCAGGTAGCGGTTGCCGGCGGCATCCCAGACGTGCCGGCCCTCGCCGTGGGTGAGTTCGAGCGGTTCCCGGTAGTAGGTGGCCAGCCAGGCGGGCAGCACGGCGCGGTGGCGGTCCAGCAGGGGTCGGGTCATACGGCTCTGCACGCTCCTTGTCGGTGGGCCCGCCGGCGGTGCGGCCGGCGGGCGGGTCGGGGTGCTCACGCCTGGGTCAGCTGTTCACGGCTGGGTCAGCGGTCCGTACGCGTCGGGCCGGCGGTCGCGGTAGAACGCCCACAGCTGGCGCACCTCGTCGATCACCCCGAGGTCGAGATCGCGCACCACCAGTTCCTCCTCCTTGTCGGAGGCCACCTCACCGACGAACTGGCCCCGCGGGTCCACGAAGTAGGACGAGCCGTAGAAGTCGTTGTCGCCGTACTCCTCGGTGCCGACCCGGTTGATCGCCGCGATGAAGTACTCGTTGGCGACCGCGGCGGCCGGCTGCTCCAACTGCCAGAGGTAGCTGGAGAGGCTGCGGCTGGTCGCGGAGGGGTTGTAGACGATCTGCGCGCCCGCCAGGCCGAGCGCCCGCCAGCCCTCGGGGAAGTGCCGGTCGTAGCAGATGTAGACGCCGACCTTGCCGACCGCGGTGTCGAAGACCGGCCAGCCCAGGTTGCCCGGCTTGAAGTAGTACTTCTCCCAGAACCCCTTGACCTGCGGGATGTGGTGCTTGCGGTACTTGCCCAGGTAGCTGCCGTCGGCGTCTATCACGGCCGCGGTGTTGTAGTAGAAGCCGGCCTGCTCGACCTCGTAGATCGGCACGACGATCACCATGCCGAGCTCCCGGGCGAGCGCCCGCATCCGGACCACGGTGGGACCGTCCGGCACGGGCTCGGCCCAGCGGTAGTGCTCCGGGTCCTGCACCTGGCAGAAGTACGGGGAGTTGAAGACCTCCTGGAAACCGATGATCCGCGCGCCCTGCGCCGCTGCCTCCCGGGCGTACCGCTCATGGTTGTCGATCATGGAGTCCTGGTCACCCGTCCACCTGGTCTGGACGAGCGCCGCACGAACGATCTGGGACATGGAAACCGCTCCTGTCGGAGAGGGCTGGTTGGTCCTGGTCCTGTGTATACGCGACGGGCCGCGGCCGCGACGGGTACCGACGACCCGGCGCCGGCCGCGTCACCCGGGTGGCCCGTTTGGCGGCCGCCACGGTGTGCCGTGACGGGAATGCTGTTGGACATTCCCCATCCGCTGGGGCGGCGAACCCGACGACCTGTCAGGCCCGGGCGGAGTTCCCTGCCATCCTGCCGCTGGCGTGCCCGGAACGCCGTGATCCCGTTTGGCCCAGCGGGCGAACCAGGCGGCCTCCGCCGTCGTCCTTATGGACATGACGAACTTCGCTTCCAAGCGCGCCGCGCTGCTCGCGGCCGGTGTCGCCGCCCTCGGCCTGTCCCTCACCGCCTGCGGCTCCGGCGGTTCGACCGCCTCCTCCGGGGCCGCGGGCACCCCGGCGGCCGGCAGCAGCGTCGCGGCCACCGCCGGGTCCGTCACCTCGGGTGGTGGCGGCACGGCCCAGCAGACCGGAGCGCAGACCTCCGGCGGTGGCCGCACCGGCTCGACCGGTTCGGGCTCCACGGGCACCAAGGGCTCCGGCGGGTCCGCTTCCGGCACCGCGCAGGCCGGCGGCCCGGGCATGTCGGCGGGCGGCGGTCCCGGCAACGGCTGCACCCCGGGGCAGGTCTCCGTCACCAGCGCCGACGGCGGGGCGGGGATGGGCCACCAGGGCGTCGTCCTGGTCTTCCGCAACACCTCCTCGAACGCCTGTAGCCTCTACGGCTACCCGGGCGTGGCCGCGGTCGACGCCTCCGGCAAGCAGGTCGACCAGGCCCAACGCACCCTGAACGGCTACCTCGGCGGCGCCCAGTCGGTGACCGCCGTCCAGCTGGCACCGGGCGCCCAGGCCTCGGCCCTGCTGGAGGGCGACGACGTGCCGTCGGGCAACAAGCCCTGCCTGACCTACGCCTCGCTGCTGGTCACCCCGCCCGGGACCAAGGCCTCCACGCCGCTCGGGGTGACCGTGGCCGACTGTGACGGGCTGCAGGTCCACCCGGTCGTCACGGGCGCCTCCGGGAGCGCCCAGTAGCCACCCCGCCGCCCGGCGGCCCGGTGGCGGGCCGCCGGACGACCGGATAATGAAGGAGGAGGAAGTTCCCGTCGGTCGGGCCACGGGAGGAGGAAGCCATGATCGTCCGAATCTGGGAGGCGAAGGTCATCCCCGGTCAGGTCAGTGAGTTCTGCACGCTGCTCGCGACCAAGGTGATGCCCCAGCTGGTCGGCTTGGACGGGTTCCTCGGTGGTGAGCTGCTGCGCGCGGTGCCGGACAGCTCGCACCGGGTCCTGGTGGTCACCCGGTGGCGGGACGAGGAGGCGCTGCGCGGCTACGCGGGCCCGATGTGGGCGATCCGGCCGGTCTGGTCCGACTCGGACATCAGCCATTTGGAGCATCCACCGGAGGTTTCGCACTTCGGCGTGGTCACCACCGCCCCCTGAGCGCGCGGGTCCGGACAAACCGGTGGCAGCCGCCATTGGCGCTGGTTACCTGCGGTGCGCATGACCGGCCTCTCCTCAGCCGTCCCCGCCGGCCCGGCCGTCCTGACCACGCCGGTCCGCCGGCTCGCCCCCACCGACCTGGACGGCTGCGTCCGGCTCTCGCTCGACCGCGGCTGGTCGGCGGAGCGCCACAAGTGGACGCTGTTGCTGCGGGCCGGTGACGCGTACGGGCTGGACGCCCCGGACGGCGACGGCCTGGCCGCCGCGGTGGTGCTGACCAGGTACGGCGACCGGCTCAGCGCGGTCGGGATGATGCTGGTGGCCGCCCGCTACGAGCGCCGGGGCGTCCGTCGCCGGCTGTTGACCCACGCGCTGGCCCGCGCCGGCGGCCGGACCACCGCCCTCACCGCCACCAGCGCGGGGCGCCCGCTCTACCAGCAGCTGGGCTTCCGGGCGATCGGCGGCTCGGTCACCTACACCGGGACGCCCGGGCCGGACCCGCGGTGGTCGGCCCGCTGGTGGCGCCGGACCCCACGCTGGCGGCGGCGCTGATCGGCGAGTTGGCGGCCGGCGTCGAGGGCGAGCTGCGGCTGGACCTGGAGGACCGGCAGGCCGAGCTGACCGCCTGGGCCCTGGCGTCCGGCTTCACGGCGCGGTCCCGGACCACCGTGATGATCCACGGCGAGCCGCTGCCGGGCGACCGCTCCCGGCTGTTCGGCCCGCTGACGGTGGCCTGGGCTGAGCCCGTGCCGCCCGTTCGGTGACGGGCCGCCGGGAGCTCTTTCCAAAGAGTTCTTTCCAAAGAACTCTTTGCAAAGAACTCTTTGCGGTCTACGGTGCTGCCATGACCGAAGACGCTCCTGACCGTCCTGCCACGGATGAGGCCGCCGTCCTGGACGCCAGGGGGCTGCGGGCGCTGGCCCACCCCGTCCGGGTCCGGCTGCTCGGCCTGCTGCGCCGGTACGGGCCGTCCACCGCCACCCGGCTCGCCGAGCGGATGAGCCTGACCTCCGGTGCGACCAGCTACCACCTGCGCCGGCTCGGCGAGGCCGGCTTCGTCGCGGAGGACCCCGGGCGGGGCAACGCCCGCGAGCGCTGGTGGCGGGCGGTGCACCGGACGACCTCGTTCAACGACCTCGATCTGCTCGACCAGGAGCCGGAGGCCGTCGAGGCGTACCTGAGGTCCGGGCTGGCCGTCTACGCGCTGCGCGGCCAGCGCGCGTTGGACGAGATCAGGACCATGCCGCGCGCCTGGCAGCGGGTCCTCGACCTGAACGACTGGACACTGCGGCTCACGCCCGACGAGGCCGCCCGCCTGCGCGCGGAGCTGGCCGAGCTGGTCGGTCGTTACCGCCGGGACACCCCGGAGGCGGCCGCCGGCGCGCCGGCCGGTGCCCAACGGGTCGGCCTGATCACCCAGTTGCTGCCGGAGCTGGACGCCACCGGGACCGGTGGGGGAACGGCGGAGAAATGAACAGCTCAGGGGGGAACAGCCGGCGACCGCTGGTCGGGCTGCTGGCGGCCACCGGCGTGTCGCTGACCGGGACCAGGGTGTCGGCCATCGCGATGCCCTGGTTCGTCCTGGTCACCACCGGCAGCGCCACCCGCACCGGGCTGGTGGCCTGCTGCGAGATGGCGCCGTACGTGATCGCCAAGGCGTTGAGCGGCCCGCTGGTCGACCGGGTCGGACCGCGGGTGGTGTCCTGGAGCGCGGACGCGGTCAGCACGGTCGCCGCCGGCCTGATCCCGCTGCTCCACGCCGTGCACCGGCTCTCGTTCGGGTTGCTGCTGCTCCTGACCGCCGCGGTCGGCGCGGTGCGCGGGCCCGGCGACCTGGGCAAGCACGTGATGGTGCCGGAGGCGGCCGAACGCGGCGGGGTGCCGCTGGAGCGGGCCACCGGCGCGTCCGGGGTGGTCGAACGGCTGGCCTCCACGGTGGGACCGCTGGCGGGCGGGGCGCTGGTCGCGCTGACCGGTCCGGTGATCGGCCTGGTGGTGGACGCGGCCTCGTTCGCGCTCGGCTCGGTGGTCATCGCGCTCTTCCTGCCGCGCGGGATGGGACGCCCCGCCACCCCGGGTGAGCCCGACCCGTCTGGTTACTGGCGGCGGCTGGCCGAGGGTCTCGCCTTCCTGCGCGGCGAACCGCTGCTGCTCACCATCGTCGTGATGGTCGGGATCACCAACCTGCTTGACGCCGGCTTCAGTTCGGTCCTGCTGCCGGTCTGGGCCCGCGGCCACGGCGGCCCGGGCGTGCAGGGCCTGCTCGCCGGCGCCGCCGGAGTCTGCGCCGTCGGCGGAAGCCTGATCGCGACCGGGGTTTCCCACCGGCTGCCGCGGCGTCCGGTGTTCTTCCTGGGCTTCCTGTTGGCGGGCGCGCCGCGGTTCCTGGTGCTCGCGCTGCACCCGCCTACCTGGGCGGTGGCCGCGGTCTTCGCGGTGGGCGGCTTCGGCGGGGGCTTTCTCAACCCGATCCTGGGCGCGCTGGCCCTGGAGCGGATACCGCGCGAACTGCTCGGCCGGGTGGGCGCGTTGGGCGACTCGCTGGCCTGGGCCGGGATTCCGCTCGGCGGTCTGCTCGCCGGAGCGGCGATCGGCTGCTGGGGCCTGGCCCCGGTCCTGCTGGCCGGCGGCGCGCTGTACTTCGCCACCACCAATCTGACGGCACTGCGCCCGGAGTGGCACGAGATGGACCGGAGCCGGCGCGCGGGCGGCCGGCCGGTCCAGCCGGACGGATCCGGCGTCAGCGGTCACAAGCCGGGCAGGGAAGCGAAGTTGAGCGCGTAGAAGGGCGCGAGCGAGGCGGCGGTGACGTAGTCCATCGCGACGGTCCCCAACACCGGCCGCCCGGCCGGGTCCAGGGCCGCCAGGTAGCCCCTCACCTTCGGCCCGATCGCCTCGGCGGCCTGCGGCGGCCACAGGCCCGCGCCGGAGGAGGAGGTGAAGGTGAGGAAGAGCCGCCGCGGGTCCTGGGCGGCCCGGGCCGCGTCGAGGTGGGCGGAGACCTCGGGCCACTTCCGCGACCAGAGGTCGAAGACCGTCCCGATCTGGTAGTCGTCCTCGATGTCGGTGAGTGCTCCGCCCCAGGGGATGCCGGGCAGGCCGGAGCTGTCCGCGAGCACCACGATCCGGCCGCGCACCTCGCCGAGCCGCGGGATGCGCTGCTCGGCCCAGAACAGCCCGGGCCACCGGGTCCGGTAGCTCGCGAAGATCGCCGCGAAGTCGGCGTCGGAGACCGTGGAGTACTCCTGTTTGACCCGCATCAGCACGGTCTCGCCGGGGTGTTCGACGAGGAAGTCCTGGCAGGCGTTGAGCACGTCGCCGAAGAAGATCTGCTGGAAGACCTGGCTGTGGTGGATCGCGAACACCCCGCTGATCGCCCGGCAGCGGATGTCGAGGAAGCGCACCCCGGCCGCCAACTGGTCGGGGACGGAGAGGGTCTGGGTCTGGGCGAGCGGTCCGCCGTGGCGTGAGCAGGTGTCGTGGCTGCCGGGGATGGTGAGGCGGGACAGCGGGCACGCCGCGTCGAGCGCGCCCAACCAGTCCGAAGCCGGGGGGAGTTCGGCCGCCCGGGCGGGCCGGGCGGCCAGTCCTGTGCCGGCCGCGGCGACGCCCAGCGCGAGTGCGGCGCGGCCCAGGTCGCGCCGGCTCAGTCGAGTTCCCGTCAGATCCATGGAGTTCTCTCCTCGTTGCGCGCCCGCGATCATCTGGCATGGGCATTATCGACAGCTTGCGCCATATAGCGGTAGTCCGCCCGGGGGCATACCGTGGCGCGGGGTGGCGTTGGGTGGCGCTTTATGGCGCACGGCGGCACTCCGGATGGCCCGGCGTGCCGGACGGCGTGACGGCTCGCGTCGATCACCGGACGGCTCGCGGTGGAGGCGCGGATCATCCGGGGGCGCCCCCACCGCCGGCGGGTCGGCCGTACGCTGGGCCGATGACCGTCTCCACCGCTGTTCCGTCCGACCCCTCCGCCACCCCGGTGCTCGTCCCCGGTCCGGAGTTCCTGGCCTTCTGGGCCGAGCGCCACCTCTGCACGCTCACCACCCTCCGTCCGGACGGCACGCCGCACGTCGTCCCGGTCGGTGCCACCTACGACCCGGCGACCGGCATCGCCCGGGTGATCACCTCGGCCGCCAGCCGCAAGGCCCGCAACGTCGAGGCCGCCGGCGAGGGCGGCGCCCGGGTAGCGCTCTGCCAGGTGGACGGCGGCCGCTGGGCCACCCTGGAGGGCGTGGCCGTGGTCCGCCGCGACCCGGCGGCGGTCGCCGACGCGGAGGCCCGCTACGCCCGCCGCTACCGGACACCCCGCCCCAACCCGGACCGGGTGGTCCTGGAGATCACCGTCACCCGCACCCTCGGCCGGGGCACCCCGCCGCGCGCTCAGTGACGGGCGGCGGCCGCGCGCAGCGAGTGCAGGACCGAGCCGTCCACCCGCAGGATCCGGGCCCTGACCAGCACCGGGTGCGCGCGCACCGCGTCCCCGGCCCGGACGTACTCCGCCCACAGGCGGTCGAACTCGGCCTGCTCGTCCGCCGCCCAGCCGCACCGCTCGACCGCCTGGTCCGGCCCGGGGAAGGCGGCGCGGCGGCGGTCCCGGACGGCCAGCGCGTAGTCGCCGAGCGCGCGGTCGGCGCTGAGCACGGCACGCTGAAGGGCGATCAGTTCGGCGGGGAGGGCGAGGGTCGGAGTGCTGGACACGCTGCCACGGTAGGGGCGGGCACTGACAGCCGGCCGCCGAGGCCGGTTGTCAGTGGCGGGTGGCAGGCTCGCGCCGTGACCGAGATCCCAGCCGAGAACCTGCCGCCGATCTGGCCCGGCACCCGCCCCACCATCCCCACCGTCGGCGACGAGCGCGCGATGCTGACCGCGATGCTCGACTGGCACCGCGCCACCTTCGAGCTCAAGTGTGCCGACGTGCCCGCCGCGCGGCTCTCCGAGCCGAGCGTGCCGCCGTCCGGGCTGAGCCTGCACGGGCTGCTACGCCACCTCGCCGGGGTGGAGCGCTGGTGGTTCCAGCAGCAGTTCGCCGGCTCGGACGTGCCGGACCTGTACTACTCGGACGACGATCCGGACCAGGACTTCGAGCGGCTGGACGGCGACACCGCCGCCGCCCTCGCGGTCTGGCGGGCCGAGTGCGAGAGCTCCCGCCAGGTCGTGGCCGCGGCGCCCTCGCTGGACGACCGGGGCGTCCGGCAGCCGAACGGCAAGCCGATCGCGCTGCGCTGGGTGCTGCTCCACCTGATCGCCGAGTACGCCCGCCACAACGGCCACGCCGACCTGCTGCGGGAGAGCCTCGACGGCCTGACGGGGGTGTGATGCCCCGGCCGCCGTGCGGCGGTGCCTTTGACTCAGGCCAGTTGCCGCACGGCCGCCGCGAAAAGCGCCGGAAAGCGGGCCGCCGTCGGCACGATCCGGTCGGCCAGCAGCGGCTGGTGCCGTGCCCAGAGCAGCGCCGCCGTCAGCGCGCGGCTGCGCAACGCGAGCCGGCGCCAGGCCCGTTCGTACTCCTGCGGCCGGTCGGCCCGGACGCAGCGCACCAGCGGCCCGGCGGCGGCCAGCGCCAGCGCGATGCCCTCGCCGGTCAGCGCGTCGAGGTACCCGGCCGCGTCACCGACCAGCAGCACCCGGCCGGCCACCCGGGCCCGTACCGACCGGCGCAGCGGTCCCGCGCCGCGGGCCGCCGTGCCCTCTCCGGCGGCCCCGGCCAGCCGCGCGGCCAGCTCGGGAAAGCCCGCCAACTGCTCGCCGAACGGCCGCCGTTCGCGGGTCAGCACGGCCACCCCGACCAACTCCGGCCCGACCGGCGTGACATACGCCTCCGCACCGTCCGCCCAGTGCACCTCGACGTGGTCCGTCCACGGCGGCACGGCGAAGTGCCGGCGCAGGCCGTACCGGGCGGGGGCCGGCCCGCGCGGTCCGTCCAGGCCGAGCCGGCGGCGGATCGGTGAGTGCAGCCCGTCCGCGGCGGCCAGGTAGCGTGCGGTGATCCCGGCGGCGGTGACCGCGTGGGTGTCCTGCCGCACCGCGGTCACCCGCAACGGCAGTACGGGCACGCCGAGTTCCGCGACCCGCCGGGCCAGCGCCGCGTGCAGCTCGGTCCGCCGCACCCCGCGGCCCGGCCCGTCCGGAAAGGCCGCCTCGACCTGGCGCCGCGCGTCCAGGTAGCGGATGCCACGCAGCGGACACCCGCCGACCGTGACCCCGAGGCCGGTCAACTCCCGTACCGCGCCGGGCATCAGGCCCTCGCCGCAGGCCTTGTCCACCGGTGTCGGCCGGGGTTCGGCCACCACCACCCGCAGCCCGGCCCGCGCGGCGTGGATCGCGGTGGCCAGCCCGGCCGGCCCACCGCCGACCACCAGCAGGTCGATCACGGCGCCACCGCCAGGACGCCACCGGCCGGCCGCGCGGGACCGGCCGCGAGCGCGGCGTTCTCGCAGCGCAGTCGCACCGCCAGCAGCGGCAGGTTGAGCAGGGTGAACCCGGTCGCGGTGAGCCAGGCGCCGTGCACCAGCGGCAGCGCGACCCCCTCCGCGACCACCGCCAGGTAGTTGGGGTGTCGAAGCCAGCGATACGGTCCGCCGGTCACCAGCGGCAGTCCGGGCACCACCAGCACCCGGGTGTTCCAGCGCGGGCCGAGCGTGCCGACGCACCACCAGCGCAGCGCCTGCGCGGCCAGCAGCACGGCGAGCATCGGCAGTCCCAGCGCGGCCCGGAACGGCCGTTCGCCCCAGCCGGTCTCGGCCAGGCAGCCGGCCAGCAGCGCGGTGTGCAGCAGCACCATCACCGGGTAGTGGCCGCGCCCGGACTCGACCGCGCCGTGCCGTCGGCTCCAGGCGGCGTTGCGCCGGGCGACCACCAGTTCGGCCAGCCGCTCGAGGCCGACCAGCAGGACCAGGACGGGATAGCTCATCGGGATCACCTACCAGCGCAGCAGGACGAGTTCGGTGGCGAGCCCGGGGCCCAGGGCGAGCATCAGCCCGGGTGTGCCGGGCAGCGGCGGTCGGACCGCGAGGGTGTCGCGCAGCACGTGCAGCACGGATGCGGAGGAGAGGTTGCCCACCTCGGCCAGTGAACGCCGGCTCAGTTCGAGGGCGCGGGCCGGCAGGTCGAGGCTCTCCCGGACGGCCTCCAGGATCTTCGGGCCGCCCGGGTGGCAGACCCAGGCCGTGACGTCCGCCGGTTTGAGTTCGTGGTCGGCCAGGAACTCGCGGACGGCCGGCCCCACCCGCTCGCGGACCACCCCGGGCAGGTCGTCGCCGAGCAGGATCTGGAACCCCTGGTCGCCGATGTCCCAGCCGAGCAGCCGCTCGGTGCCGGGGTAGAGCCGGCTGCGGGTGGCGGTCACGGACGGGCCGGCGCCGCTCGGGTGCTCGGCGCCGACCGCGACCACCGCCGCCGCGCCGTCGCCGAACAGCGCCGCGGCCACCAGGTTGGCCCGCGAGGTGTCCGTGCGCTGCAGGGTCAGCGAGCAGAGCTCGACCGAGAGCAGCACCGCCACGCCGTCCGGGCGGCCGTGCAGGAAGTCGTGCAGCCGGGCGATGCCGGCGGCCCCGGCCACACAACCGAGCCCGAAGACCGGCAGCCGCCGGACGTCCGGGCGCAGGCCGAGCCGCCCGGCCAGCCGGGCCTCCAGTGAGGGCGCGGCGATGCCGGTCACCGAGGTCGAGATGACCAGGTCGACCTGGTCCGGCCGGAGTCCGGCCCGGTCCAGCACGCCGCGCACGGCCTGCTCGCCGAGGTCCAGGCCGGCCTTGATGAAAGCGTCGTTGGCCGCGCCGAAGCCGCTCAGCGTGGCATAGCGTTCCAGCGGCAGGGCCAGGTGCCGGCTGCGGACCGTCGAGGCGGTGTGCAGCCGGTCGAACAGCCGGTGGTCCGCCGGGCGGGCCAGGCCCAGCGCGGTGAGCGCCTCCCGGATCTCGTGCTGCTGGTAGCGGTGGGGTGGCAGCACGCCGTGTACGGCGGCGATTCGGGTCATTGCGCCAGGATAGGGAGACTCACCCGGAATGCCCCGGTTTGACGGACCATCGGCGCGCGGTGTCCCTAGCATCGCGGGGTGAACAGCACCGCGACCTCGCCCTTCTCCGCGCGCCTGGCCGCGCTCGCCGGGGCCGGCCACCCGCAACCCGCCGTGGCCGTCACCGCCCTGGTCGCCGCGCTGGCGGTGGCCGCCGGGCGCGGGCCGGCCGGCAGTGCGGTGCTGGCCGCGGCGGTGCTCACCGGCCAGCTCTCGGTGGGCTGGTCCAACGACCTGGTCGATCTGCACCGGGACCGCGCGGCCGGCCGGCCCGACAAGCCGCTTGCCACCGGCCGGCTCGCGCCCGGCACGGTGGCCCGGGCGGCCGGCGGAGCGCTCGCGCTCTGCGTGCCGCTGTCGCTGGCGGGCGGCCTGGCAGCGGGGGCCGTGCACCTGGTCGGGGTGGTGGCGGCCTGGGCCTACAACCTCGGTCTCAAGCGGACCGTGCTGTCCTGGTTGCCCTACGCGGTCGCGTTCGGTCTGCTGCCCGCCTTCGTCACGCTCGGGCTGCCGGGCCGGCCGTGGCCGGCCGGCTGGACGCTCGCGGCCGGCGCGCTTCTCGGGGTGGGCGCGCACGTCGCCAACGTGCTGCCGGACATCGAGGCCGATCTCGCGGCGGGCGTCCGCGGCCTGCCGCAGCGGCTGGGCCGCGGGCCGTGCCGGGTGCTGGCGCCGGTGCTGCTCTCGGCGGCCTCGGTGGTCCTGGTGCTCGGCCCGCCCGGACCGGTCGGGCGGGCCGGCTGGGCGGCGCTGGCGGTCAGCGGCGGGCTGGCCGCGGTCGGCGCGCTGCCGGGGGAGGCGGTCCGGCGCGGGCGGCTGCCGTTCCTCGCCACCCTCGGCCTGGCGCTGGCCGCGGTCGCGCTGCTGGTGCTGCGCGGCACCGCGCTGACATGACGGACCGTCGAGTTCATGCGGAGAGCAGCCGGCGCAGCACCGTGAGCAGCTCCCCGGGCGCGGGTTCGCCCGGGGCCCGCCAGCCGATGTGCCCGTCCGGCCGCAGCAGCACGGCCCCGCCGTCCGGGACCGCGCAGAGCCGTCGCCAGGTTCCGGGCCGCTCCTCACGCAGTGGCCCGGCGGGGTCGAGCCGGTGCACGGCCACCGGGATACCGGCCGCCCGGGCGTCCGCGGCCTGCGCGCGCCACACCGCCTCGCGGTCCTCGACGACCAGCGCGAACCCCGGGCCGACCAGATCCAGGCTGGACGTCACCTCGGCCGGGCCGGTCAGCCGGACGTGCGGCAGTCGCTGACCGGGAGCGCCGCCGGGTCGTCCCGAGCCGCCCAGCGGCCGGGCCGGGCCGTCGGCCGGGTCGGCGAGCACCGCGCTGGACCGGTAGTCGGCGGTCAGCAGCAGCTCGTCATCGATTCGGTAACCGCCGCGGGCCGCCCGGGCCTTGGCGTTCTCGGTGGCCCGGTCGAGCACTTGCCGGGCGACCGGCCGCCGCTCGTCCTGGTAACTGTCCAGCAGCGCCTGGCCGGCCCGCCCGCCGAGCACGGCGGCCAGCTTCCAGGCCAGGTTGTCCACGTCGCCGATCCCGGTGTTCATGCCGTGGCCGCCGGTCGGCGGAATCACGTGCGCCGCGTCGCCGGCCAGCAGCACCCGGCCGCGCCGGTAGGCCGGGGCCAACTGGGCGTCCATCCGCCAGAGTTGGACGGAGCGGACGCGGACATCGAGGTCGGGCAGCCCGGCTGCGGTGCGGACCAGTTCGACCGGCTCGGCGTCGGCCGCCGGACCGGCCGGGCCCACCGGATACTGGTAGATCCACTGCCGGTCGTTGTCCACCGCCAGGAAGCCGCCGCGGCCGGGCTCGGTGAGGAAGTACGAGGCGCTGGCCCGGTCCGCCACCACCGGGCCGAGCGGTGCCTCGAACCGGATACTGAGGAAGTGTTGGAGGCCGGTCGGCCCGTCCAGGGCGAGCCCGGCCCCGGCCCGCACGGTGCTGGCCGCACCGTCGCAGCCGATCAGCCAGTCGGCTCGCACGGTGAACTGGTCGCCGCTCTCCCGGTCGGCCAGCAGGGCGTGCACGGACCCGGTGTCGTCGGCGGGGTCGGCGGAGTCGGTGAAGGAGAGCAGCCGGGTGCCGAAGCGCACCCGGTCCGGTCCCGCCCGCCGGGCCCGGCGCAGCAGGACCGGTTCCAGGGCGTCCTGGGAGCAGATCAGGCCCGGCGTCGGGGTGTGTTCCGGGCCGTCCGAGGGCGGGCCGGCCGGGCTGGTCCGGGTGAACCCCGGGTCGACCAGGCTCCGGCCGCGGTAGAAGGCGACCTGGTCGGCGGGCAGGCCCGCCGCGCGGATCTCCTCCTCCAGCCCACAGCGCCGGAGAATCTCCATCGAACGGGCCGAAATGCCACGGGACTTGGGGTGCCCGGTGGTGCCCGGGCGGGCCTCCACCAGCAGGTGGTCCACCCCGAGGTCGGAGAGCAGGACGGACAGGGTGAGACCGATCGGGCCGCCGCCCGCGATCAGGACGGGCACGGTGGTCGGGCAGCGCATGGGGCTCCAGTCGCTCGGGATCCGGATTGCTGTAACGCCTTTATCAAAAATTGACGTTACCATGGCCGTCGAGGCGACCGAGTGTCGCGGTGATCCACCGAGTAGTCCTAGTGATCCACGAGTAGGAGGGCGCAGTCGTGACCGAGGACCTGGGCCGGGCCAACCCACGCGGCCTGCACTTCATCGTGGAACTCGCCAACGCCGTCCAGGAGGGCGTGCCGGGTGCCGCCGAGCTGCGGTCGCTGCTCGACCGGCACGGCGCCCCCGCCTTCACCCTCACCGAGCCGGAGGCCGCCGGCCTGCGCGCGGCTGCCGCCGAGCTGGTCGCGGTGCTCTCGCAGGACGATCCGGACGTGGCGGCCGAGCTGCTCAACGGCCTGCTCGACCGCTACCCGGCCCAGCCCCGGCTGGTCCGGCTACCCGGGCGGACGTGGTCCCTGCACGCCCGGACACCCGCCGGCGCCGATCGCACGCACTGGCTGCTCTCGACCTCCGCGCTGGCCCTCGCCCTGTGGCTGAGTGAGCGCGAGGGCTGCGCCTGGGGGCGGTGCGCCGCACCGGGCTGCGCCCGCTTCTTCGTCGATGCCGGGCGGCGCACCCCGCAGCGCTACTGCTGCCCGCGCTGCGCGACCCGGGTGCGGGTCGCCGCCCACCGTTCCCAGAAGCGGAGTTGACGGAAGGAGCACCGGTTTCCGGTGGCGGGGGGGGGGGGGGGGGGGGGGGGGGGGGGGGGGGGGGGGGGGGGGGGGGGGGGGGGGGGGGGGGGGGGGGGGGTGGGGGGGGGGGGGGGGAGAGGGGGGGGGGGGGGGGGGTCGAAGTAACTATCACGTTCGC
>NZ_JBVHLF010000002.1:18063-97784 GCF_055559155.1 Kitasatospora sp. NPDC024654 | reverse complement strand
CCCAGTATAACCCACCCCCCCCCCCCCCCCCCCCCCCCCCCCCCCCCCCCCCCCCCCCCCCCCCCCCCCCCCCCCCCCCCCCCCCCCCCCCCCCCCCCCTCCGCCGCTCACGCTCAGTCCAGGTAGTCCCGCAGCACCCGGGAGCGCGAGGGGTGGCGCAGCTTGGACATCGTCTTCGACTCGATCTGCCGGATCCGCTCCCGAGTGACCCCGTAGACCTGGCCGATCTCGTCCAGCGTGCGCGGCTGGCCGTCGATCAGTCCGAAGCGCATCGAGATCACCCCGGCCTCGCGCTCGGCCAGCGTCTCCAGCACCACCTGCAGCTGCTCGTGCAGCAGGGTGAAGCTGACCGCCTCGGCCGGGACGACCGCCTCGGTGTCCTCGATCAGGTCGCCGAACTCGCTGTCCCCCTCCTCCCCGAGCGGAGTGTGCAGCGAGATCGGCTCGCGGCTGTAGCGCTGGATCTCGACCACCTTCTCCGGGCTGAGGTCGAGCTCGCGGCCCAGCTCGGCGGGGGTGGCCTCGCGGCCCAGGGTCTGCAGCAGGTGGCGCTGGACCCGGGCCAGCTTGTTGATCACCTCGACCATGTGCACCGGGATCCGGATGGTCCGCGACTGGTCGGCCATCGCCCGGGTGATCGCCTGCCGGATCCACCAGGTCGCGTACGTCGAGAACTTGAACCCCTTGGAGTAGTCGAACTTCTCCACCGCCCGGACCAGTCCCAGGTTGCCCTCCTGGATCAGGTCGAGGAAGAGCAGTCCACGGCCGGTGTAACGTTTCGCCACCGAGACCACCAGCCGCAGGTTGGCCTCCAGCAGGTGGTTCTTGGCGCGCAGCCCGTCCTCGGCGATGATCTCCAGCTCGTGTCGCAGCTCCGGACCGAGCCGCGGCTCGGTCGTCAGCTTCTCCTGGGCGAACAGGCCGGCCTCGATCCGGCGGGCCAGGGTGACCTCCTGCTCGGCGGTGAGCAGGGCGACCCGGCCGATCTGCTTGAGGTAGTCCTTGACCGCGTCCGTGCTCGCGCCGGGCGTGGTGACCTGCTGCTTGGGCGCGTCGTCCTCGTCGTCGGAGAGCGTGAAGGTGTCCGCGGCGTCCGCCACCGCCTCGGCCAGCTCGCTCTCGGTGGGCCCCTCCTCGCCGGGGCCCTCCTCGGCCGCCGCCGGGCCGCCCGGAACGGACTCGACGGGCTCGGCGGCGGCGTCCGAGCCGCTCGCGTTCCCGCTGTTGACAGTGCTGGACCGCGTCATTACGGTCTTTCTGACGCCTCGACGGGTGCGTTGCAGGCCGGGGCCGTCGGCCTCCCGGCCGGCCCGGACGGTCAGGACGACCCCCGCGGCGTCGAGGATCTGGTTGAGGCTGCCGAGGACGTCCTTCCATTCGGCGGTGGGGATGCGGTCGGCCTCGAAGGCGTCGCGCACCTCGTCACCGGTGATGTGTCCTTCGGCCCTGCCGCGCTCGATGAGCGCCACCAGGGAGGCGGACTCGCTGATCCGCTGCGGAAGTGCGGGGGATGGGCTGGGCGACACGAGTGGCCTCTCACGAAAGATGGGCATGACTCGGCTCGGCCGCGCTTCAGGAACGGTTGTGGGGGTTGGAGGATGGCCGCGCGGCAAGCACCATCCTGATAATCGACAGCACGCCGGGTTCTGTTACGCGCCGCAGGGGTGACGCGACCCGCGCCGACGGGTGAAAAGCACCCGGTCGACACCGCGTCAGATTTTCCGTTCGGCCATCGACCTGATGCGTGGTCAGCACTCTGGGCGGACTTTCGCCGAATCCGCGACGATCCCCAACCAGCCGATGGTGCTGGTGAGTTGAGGCATCCACCGGGCGCGATGGCCGGCACTCCCGGGAGCTCGGCCCGGAGCGGTGACGCCCGACGGGGGCGCCCCGCCCGCTCGGCCGGTGGCCGGCTCCCGGTTCCCCCGATCGGCCCAGCCGGCCTCCCCGGTGGCCGCCGACCGTCCGAGGCGGAGCAGGGGCGATCCGGGTGAAAGCGGACATCGCCACGCCCGGCCGCGGGTAGTGATTCACCTCTGCGGGACAGCCCCGCGGAACCACCTCTGCGATCCGCCACGGGCGATCGACTCTGCGAACGGGAGGAGCCGGGCGATGACGGGCACCGAGGCGGCAGCGGCCGCCAGGGCCGAGGGGACGCGGTGTGCCCCGCCGCTCCGGCACGGTCGGAGCGGCGGATGAGCGTCCTGCGCCCGCGTCCGGAACTGGGCGACCGGGCCACCGGGGCCGCCGGCCATCGCTGGCCGGCGCTGGTGGTCTGCCTGGTCGGCGGTTTCATGACGCTCCTGGACGTGAGCATCGTCAACGTCGCGCTCCCCTCGATCCGCAGCGGGCTGCGGATGTCCGAGAGCGGGCTGCAGTGGGTGCTCTCCGGCTACGCGCTCGCCTTCGGCCTGGTGCTCGTCCCGGCCGGACGGCTCGGCGACGCGCACAGCCGCCGGGCGGTCTTCATCAGCGGACTGGCGCTCTTCACCGCGACCAGCGCGCTGGCCGGTGCCGCGCAGAGCGAGGCCTGGCTGGTCGTCGCCCGGCTCGCCCAGGGACTGGCCGGCGGGCTGCTGGTGCCGCAGGTGGCCGGCTTCATCCAACAGCTGTTCCAGGGGCCCGAGCGCGGCCGGGCGTTCGGGATGCTGGGAGCCACCATCGGGCTCTCGATGGCGGTCGGGCCGCTGCTGGGCGGCCTGCTGATCGAGGGGTTCGGCGCCGCGGAGGGGTGGCGCTGGGTCTTCTACGTCAACCTGCCGATCGGGTTGCTGACGCTGCCGCTGGCGCTCCGGCTGCTGCCCGGCCCGGCGCTGGCCAGGGCGCCCGCCGTACCGGACCCGTCCGTCCGGCCGGCCGGCGCGACGCCGCTCACCGCCCGGCCGCGCCGCGACTTCGACCCGGTGGGCGTGTTGCTGCTCGGCCTCGGCACCGTCCTGCTGCTGCTCCCGTTCGTGCAGGAGCAGCAGTGGCACGGCTGGACCAAGTGGCTGCTGCTGCCCGTCGCGGCGGCGCTGCTGGCCGCCTTCACCGGCTGGGAGCGCCACTACGGCCGCACCCGGGAGCCGCTGGTCAGCATGGACCTCTTCGAACAACGCTCCTACTCGCTGGGCACCCTGGTCTCCCTGCTCTACTTCGCCGGCTTCACCGCGATCTTCTTCATCTTCACGCTCTACCTGCAGAGCGGGCTCGGCTACAGCGCGCTGGGGGCAGGGCTGGCGATCACGCCGTTCGCGCTGGGCTCGGGCACCGCGGCCGCGGTCGGTGGCCGGCTGGTGCAGCGGATGGGGCGCCCGCTGGTGACCGGGGGACTGCTGCTGGTCGAGCTGGGGCTGCTGCTGGCCGCGGCAGCCGTCCACCTCTGGTCGGGGCCCGCGATCGGCTGGTTGACCGCGGGGCCGCTGCTGCTGGCCGGGATCGGCAGCGGGCTGGTGGTCGCACCGAACCAGACGCTGACCCTGGGCGACGTCCCGGTGATCCGTGCGGGCAGCGCGGCCGGGGTGCTGCAGACCGCCCAGCGGATCGGCTCGGCGGCCGGGATCGCGGCGGTCGGATCGGTCTTCTTCCCCTGGGTCACCGAGCACGGCGAGGACTGGGCGGGGGCGTTCCAGGCGGGGATGGCGGTGGCGGTCGGCTTCGTTCTGCTGGCACTGCTGACCGCGCTGGCGGACGCGCTCGGGCGTCGACCGGGCGGTACCGCGGGCTGATGTCGGCCGTCCGGCTCGCCGTCCCGCGACGGTGGCTCAGGACCCCGGCTCGCTCGCCCATCCCACCCGTCCCACTCGTCACATATGGCGCGGCAGCCCCTGACGTCCCGCTGGTTTTGTCACACTGGCCCCACCCGTTTCTTCTGCGTCCCATGGTCTTGCGGGCCAGGCGTACCAGTCGTTCCATAGGAATAACCTGGATCGGCCTACCCGGTCCGGTCCGACCTGGCGGCGACCGGCCGGCGGGGTGCGGCGAGCGAAGGTGAGATGCATGGCTACCACGCTCAGCGGACCAACCGGTTCCAGTACCTCGGGACGGTTGAACCGGGCAGTCGGATTCTGGGGACTGCTCTTCGTCTCGCTAGGCTCGATCATCGGTTCGGGTTGGCTGTTGGGCGCGCTGACCGCGGCGACCGTCGCCGGTCCGGCATCGCTGATCTCCTGGATCCTGGCCGCCGCGATCCTCGCCGTTCTCGCCCTGGTACACGCCGAGTTGGGCGCGGCCTATCCGGTGGCGGGCGGTACCGCCCGCTTCCCGTTCTTCGCCTTCGGCCCGCTGGCCGGCTTCGCGGCCGGCTGGATGGGCTGGGTCCAGGCCGTCACCATCGCGCCGATCGAGGTCGAGGCGACCCTCTCGTACACCTCCCACATCGGTTGGGTGCGGGACAATGTGACGATCCTGCACCCCGACGGCACGCTCACCGGGTTGGGCATCCTGATCGCCAGCGGCTTCATGCTGCTCTTCACGATCATCAACATGGCCGGCGTGAAGCTGCTGGCCGACACCAACTCCATCACGGTGATCTGGAAGACCCTGGTGCCGCTACTGACCGTGGTGGTGCTGATGACCCTCACCTTCCACAGCGGCAACTTCACCGGGGGCGGCGGCTTCGCCCCGTACGGCGCGCACGGCGTGTTCGCCGCACTGCCGGCCGGTGTGGTCTTCGCCCTGCAGGGCTTCGAGCAGGCGATCCAGATGGCGGGCGAGGCCCGCAACCCGCAGCGCGACCTCTCGCGCGCGGTGATCGCCGCGATGGCCATCGGCGCGGTCGTCTACCTGCTGCTGGAGGTCGCGTTCATCGGGGCGATCGCGCCGGCCAACATCGCCCACGGCTGGGCCAACCCGGTCGGCAAGGGCGACTTCGGGCCGTACGCCACGCTGGCCACCGCCGCC
Organism: Kitasatospora sp. NPDC024654; assembly: GCF_055559155.1. Classification (NCBI taxonomy): domain Bacteria; kingdom Bacillati; phylum Actinomycetota; class Actinomycetes; order Kitasatosporales; family Streptomycetaceae; genus Kitasatospora; species Kitasatospora sp. NPDC024654. Next base: position 92,903 of record NZ_JBVHLF010000002.1, on the reverse strand, counting down.
GGGGCCGGCTGGCTGGCGACCGTCCTCTACCTCGACGCGGTGATCTCGCCGGCCGGCACCGGTCTGATCTACGTGGCGACCGCCTCCCGGATCTCCTACGCGATGGGCCACGAGGGGGCGATCCCGAAGGCGACCGCCCGGATCGACCGGCGCGGCATCCCGATCACCTCGGTCCTGATCTCCTTCGTGATCGGTGAGATCTCCTTCCTGCCGTTCCCGAGCTGGCAGTCGCTGGTCGGTCTGGTCACCTCGGCGACGGCGCTGATGTACGCCTTCGCCCCGCCCGCGCTGCACGCCCTGCGGCTGAGAGACGGGGACCGGCCACGCCCGTACCGGCTGCCGGCCTGGAAGGTGCTCTCGCCACTGGCCTTCGTCGCGGCCGATCTGATCATCTACTGGTCCGGCTACCAGGCGGACTGGAAGCTCGGCCTCAGCCTGGTCTTCGGCCTGCTGCTCTTCGGCGGCACCCGGCTCGCCCAGCCGGAGGCCGAGCGGCGGAACCTGCAGTGGCGGGCCTCGGCCTGGGTCTGGCCGTGGCTCGGCGGCCTGGTCGTGCTCGGCGAACTCGGCCGGTACGGCGGCGCCTCGACCATTCCCGAGTGGTGGGACCTGGTGGTCGTGATCATCTTCTCGCTGGTCGTCTACTACGTCGCGGTCCGGATGGCGATGGGCGGTCCGGCGGTGGCGGAGGCGGTGCGCCTGGAGGAGCAGCACGAGTTCGAGCAACGCGGGGAACTGGCCTGAGCCGGGCTGCTACTCCTCGGGCTCCTCGGGCAGCAGGGCGCCCAGCAGCGGGTGGATCAGGTCGACCAGCTCCTCCGGGTCGGCCGCCGCCAGCTCGCCGAAGGCGTTCCCGCCGCGGGCCAGCACGATGCCGGTGAAGGCCGCCGCCGCCAGCTCCGCGCGCAGCTGCGGTCGGTCCGCCCCCGCTTCGACCAGGTGCTCGCGCAGCGGGGTGACCAGCCGCCGGTGCAGCTGGACCCGGGCGGCCTCCTGGACGCCCGGGTCGTCGTGCGGCAGCACCGCGGACCGGAAGACCGGCCCCGGTCCGCGCCGGCTCACCCGGGTGAGCAGGCCGCGCAGCCGCTCGGTGTCCAGCAGGTCGGCGGGCAGCGCCGCGCCGAGCTCCTCGTGCATGGTCGCGATGTAGAGCTGCGTCTTGCCACCGAAGTAACGGGCGATCAGCGCCGGGTCGACCCCGGCCCGTTCGCCGATCTCCCGGGTGGTGGTCCGGTCGAAACCGCGCTCGGCGAAGAGTTCGAGCGCGGCCCGGAGCAGCAGCTCACGGCTGCGGGCGGCGTCGCGCCGCCGGGCGGGTGCCGCGGCGGCCTCGGGTGGCGACTGCTCGGCCGCCGGCCGTTCGTCGGTCATCCGCCGCTCCCGGCGTCCCGCACCGGGCCGTTCAGCTCGGCCATCCGCTCCCGCTCCGTCCCGCCGGCCTGCGCCGGCAGCCGTACCGTCCCGCTCGCCACCTCGACCGTCGCGGCACTGCGCGACGGCAGGACGATGGTCACCACCGCGGCGACCACCCACGCCGCACAGCCGAACAGCGCGGCAGTGCGGTAGCCGCCGTCGGACGGCAGAACCTGTCCGGGGGCGGTGTGCGCCTGGAGCACGGCCGCGCTGAGCGCGCTCCCCATCGAGTAGCCGATCAGCCGCAGCACCTGGTTGAAGCTTATGGCGCTGCCGGTCTCCCGCGCCGGCACCGAGCTGACGATCAGTCCGGGCATCACGGCGAACGTACAGCCTACTCCGAGCCCGGCGATCCCCATCACCACGAACAGCTCCCAGAGGCTGCCGCGTGCCACCGCGAAGCCCGCCACCGAGAGCAGCGACACCGCGCAGCCCAGCGGCAGCACCACCCGCGAGGAGGTCAGCCGGATCAGCAGCGGCACCACCTTGCTGGAGACGACGCTGGCGACCGAGAAGGGCAGCAGGACCAGTCCGGAGACCACGACCGAGGCGCCGAAGCCGTACCCGGCGGCGGTCGGTGTCTGCACGAACCGGGTGACCAGTGAGAGCAGCAGGTACATCCCGACGCCGGCGATCAGGCCGCTGACGTCCGCGGTCAGCACCACCCGGTGCCGAACCAGCCGGAGGTCGACCAGCGGGTGCGCGGTGCGCAGCTCGTGCACGGTCCACCAGACCAGCAGCACCAGCGAGCCGGCGGCCACGCCGAGCAGCCGCGGCGAGGTCCAGCCCCAGTCGCCGCCCTCGCTGAGCACCAGCAGCAGTCCGGCCAGCGCCACGCCCAGCAGCAGCGCGCCGAGCGCGTCCAGCGGGCGGGCCGGCCGGTCGGCGGTGGACGGCAGCACCAGCGCGACCGCGAGCAGCGCGGTCGCGCTGATCACGGCACCGAAGCCGAAGGCGGCGTGCACCCCGAAGGACTCGGCGATCAGCCCGGTGAGCGGGTAGCCGAGGCCGACCCCGGCCACCGTGGTGATCGAGAGCAGCGCGACGGCCGGTCGCGAGCGCTCCGCGGGCAGCGCGTCGCGGGCGGTGGCGATGGCCAGCGAGGTCAGGCCGAGCCCGACACCCTGCATCGCCCGGCCGGTGACCAGGCAGCCGAAGCCCAGCGGCAGGGCGGCGAGCACGCTGCCCGTCACCACCACCGCGGTCGCGCCGAGGATCACCGGCCGCCGGTGCGGGCCGTCCCCGAGCCTACCCATGGCGGGCGTGGCCACGGCTCCCACCAGCAGCGCGATGGTCAGCGACCACTGCGCGTCGGACAGCGAGACGTGGTCGACGGTCGCGATGGTCGGGACCAGCGGCGCGCCGAGGCTGCTGATCACCGCCACGACCATGCCCAGGTACACCAGCACCGGCACCAGCGCCCGCTGCCGCCACAACGAACCCTTCAAGGCCGTTTCCACGGGGCCCCCTCCTGCCAAGTCATCAAGCGATGTCATCACATGATGACACGAGCCCCGATCGGCGGACCAGGGTGGGCGGCCACCGCTGGACCGTCGGGCCCCGGCGCGCGACAGTGGGTGTGTCAGCCCTGCGGGCGGGCATCGGAAGTCGGCGATCCGGACGGTCGCCGCGCTCGCGGGAACGGCCACTCCTCGTCCTCGGAGGCAGCCATGACCCCCACCGACCCCGCCGCACGGCCCGAGCAGGCGGCACCGGCCCGGCCCGAGCAGGTGACCCCGGCCAAGCCCGCCCGACCGCCCGGTGTGCCGCCGACCGAGACACCGGAGGGGGAGGCCAGCACCACCCACGGCATCTCGATCCCCGAGCCGCCGGAGCTGCACAACGCCTGGCCGAGCTGGATCCCGATGGCCTTGATCGCGCTGCTGGTGGTGGCGGTCCTGATCTTCATGATCGCCCGGATCACCTCCTCCTGAGCCTGCCCGGCTTCTCGTTCCGGCCCTCCCGCGTTCCGGCCCTTCCGCGTTCCGGCCCTTCCGTGTTCCGTCCGGGTGGGTCAGGCGATCCAGGTCCCGGTGAGGCGCTGGACGGCCGAGCCGTCCAGGTCGGAGAGCTTGACGCCGGCGAACCCGCGCGCCGCGGCCGAGGTCTGCAGCCGGAACGGCGGCTGGGGCTCGGTGAGCGCGGCGAGCACGACCTCGGCGGCCTCCGCCGGGGACTGGGCGGCGTTGGCGAACGCCTCGTTGGTGCGGGCCAGGTAGCCCGCCAGGGCCGGTCCGTACGGCCCGGCGGCGGCGACCGCGCGTTCCTGGTCGATGCCCACGTTGCTGACGAACTCGCTGGCCACGGCGCCGGGCTCGACCACGTGCACGCCCACCCCGACCGCACCGGCGACCGGCGCGAGGCTCTCCAGGAACCCCTCGACGGCGAACTTGGCGGCGCAGTAGGCCTCGTTGAACGGCTGTCCGATCACGCCGCCCACGCTGCTCACCGTCACGACCCGCCCGCCGACCTCCCGCAGGTGCGGCAGGGCCGCCTTGGTCACCTGCACCACGCCGAAGAAGTTGACCTCCATGACCTGGCGGACGTCCTCGACGGTCCCGTTCTCGATGGTCCCGACGTGCCCGGCGCCGGCGTTGTTGACCACCGCGTCCAGCCGGCCGTGGTCGGCGAGCACGCCCTCGACGCAGGAGGCGACGGAGGCGGTGTCGGTGACGTCGAGGGCGCGGACGTCCAGCTCGACGCCCGCCTCGTCGGCCGCCTCGCGCAGGGCGCCGGCCCGGGCGGGGTCGCGCAGGGTGGCCACCGTGCGGAAGCCGGCCCGGGCGGCGGCGATGGCGGTGGCCAGGCCGATTCCGGAGGAGGTGCCGGTGATCAGGACAACCTTGTTGGTGGACATGCGGGGTTCCTCTCCAGCATTTTGCGTGTGTGTGCACACACTAGCACATTTGTGTGTGTGCGCACACGCAACCATTCCCGCCGGAAGCATGACGGCTCGGCCTCGGCGCCGGGCAACGGCGCCAATGCTCGGTCGCAGCCAGGTCTCCCGGGGTCTCGACGCGCTGCGAGCTGGGGGAGTGATGGCGCGGCGGCTTGCCCGCCCGCCGAGCACGACGCCCGTTCGGTGGCAGGCCCTCCCTCGCCCCGGCCGGGCGTTTCGGGCGGGCGCTCCTCGCGGGGGCCGACCGCGTCCGCCGGGCCTGCCGCGCCCCGGCCCGCACGGAGGTGCTGGACGGCCAAAGGATGTCGCCGCGCTGGAGATCGTCCGGCACGAGCCGGAGCAGTTCCCTCGGAGCTGTCGCTGACGCCGCCGGCTCAGATCGTCGCGCGACGGGCGCGGAGCAGCGACGCGCTGCCCAGCGCCCACACCGCGGTCACCCCGAGGCAGCCGGGCAGCCCGAAGGTCCGCAGCAGCCAGGTGCCGGTGGCAGCCCCCGCCAGCATCAGCGCCGCCGCGCCGGCCCGGCGAACGGCCTGTCGTCGGTCCTGCCCGCCGGGCCGCACGTCGGCCGCCAGTCCGGTCAGGGTCAGGGTCAGCACGGTGGTGGTGAGGTCCGGCACGGCGAGCCGGCGCACGGTCGCGTTGCGGCAGCCCATGGCCATCGCCAGTACGGCCGTCACGGTGTACCCGGTCCAGTCGCCGACCCGGATCCCCGCCGCCGCCCCCAGCACGGCCGCCACCGCCAGCGCCACCACCTCGACCAGCACCGCCGTCAGCACCCAGTGCCGCGGTCGGTCCGCGTGCCGCGACGCCAGTCGCCCGCCGCCGCCGGCGCCGAGCAGGAACGCGGCCAGCGAGACCGCCGAGGCCGCGGCCGAGAACCCGGGTGCGCCCGCGGCGGCGAAGCCGAGGATCACCACGTTCCCGGTCATGTTCGCGGTGAAGACGTGCCCGAGCCCGAGGTAGCTCGCGGCGTCCAGCATCCCGCTGGCGAAGGTGAGCGCCGCCAGCACCGGCACCACGCCCGCCCGCCGCCCGGGCGCCGGGGCCGCCGCACCTGTCGCGGCCGTCGTGGTTGCCACGCCCGCCGCGCGCGCCGTCCGCGCCGTCGCCTCCCCGTCCGCCGTGGCCGTCCGACCGTCGCTCATGGTGCCGCCCTCCGTCGTGCTCTCCGTTCAACAGCCTCAGCATCTGCCGGGCATACTTATCTAGTCCAACGGAGAATTCCGATCGCCGTCATCGACAGGAACGATCAATGGAACTGCGCCAGCTGGAACACTTCGTCACGCTGGCCGAGGAGCGGCAGTTCACCCGGGCCGCCCAGCGCCTGCACCTCGCGCAGTCCAGCCTCTCCGCCTCGATCCAGGCGCTGGAGCACGACCTGGGCCAGACCCTGCTGGTGCGCACCACGCGGCGGGTGGAGCTGAGCGAGGCGGGCCGCGCCCTGTTGCCGCTCGCCCGGGAGACGCTGCGTAGCGTGCGGCGGGCCCGGCAGGCCGTCGAGGCGGTCGGCGGCCTGCTGCGCGGCCGGGTCACCGTCGGCGTGATCCAGACCGTGAACGCCGTCGACCTGCCGGCCGTGCTGGCCCGCTTCCACGCCGCGCACCCGGCCGTCGAGCTGCGGCTGGTCCAGGGCGATTCGCGGGACCTGGTGGCGGCCGTGCGCCGGGGAACGTACGACCTCGCGGTGGTCGCCGACGCGGGGGAGGAGTCGCTGCCGGGTGTCGACCTGCTGCCGCTGGCCCGTGAGGAGATCCTGCTGGTGCTCACCCCCGCCCACCCGCTGGCGGACCGCACCTCGGTGGCGCTGGCCGAGCTGGCCCGCTGGCCGTTCGTCGACTTCCGCGAGCACTCCGGCCTGCGGGCACTGATCGACGAGGCCTGCGCACGGGCCGGCCTGCGCCGGAACATCACCTGCCACGTCGAGCACATGCCCACCCTGCTCGACCTGGTCGCGCACGGGCTCGGCGTCGCGCTGGTACCGCGCAGCGTGCTGTCCACCGAGCCGAGCAGGCTGCGCGCCGTCCCGACCCATCCGCCGCTGGCCCGCACGGTCGCCGTCGCCACCGCTGCCGGCAGCGAACCCCAGCCCGCCGCCCGCGCCCTGCTCGACGGCATCCGCGCCGAGGCCCGGGGCGCGCGCTGAAGTCGAGGCCCTGGCGGGCGGGTCGGACCGGCGCGGATCGTGCTGGTGTGCCACGACCCGCTCGGGCCGGTCCGCGCCCCGCGCCGCCACCACCGGACTTCCCCCGGTCCCGGCGGGTGGCGGCCCACCGGGACCGAACGGTCAGCAGATCCGCGGCAGTTGCTCGCCCAGCGGCAGGTCCACCACCCGGGTCCCGCCGAGCGTGGTCCGGGCCACCACCATGCCCGGATGCTCCGCCACGCACTCGCCGATCACCGCCGCCCCCGCGCCCAGCGGATGGGTGTGCATCGCGGCCAGCACCAGGTCCGCCCACTCGCGCGGCACGAAGGCGACCAGCTTGCCCTCGTTCGCGACATACATCGGATCCAGGCCGAGGAACGCGCAGGCGCCCGCGACCTGGGGCGGCACCGGGATGGTGCGCTCCCACACCACGACCCCGACCCCGGCCGCCGTCGCGATCTCGTTGAGCGCGGCGCCCAGTCCGCCGCGGGTGGGGTCGCGCAGCACGTGCAGGTCGGGCGTGACCGCGAGCATCGTCTCCACCAGCCCGCCGAGCGCCGCGCAGTCGCTGCTGATCTCGACCCCGAACTCCAGACCCTCGCGCACGCTCATCACCGCGACCCCGTGCACGCCGATGTCACCGCTGACGATCACCACATCGCCCGGCACGGCCCGCTGCGGGCGGATGTCCACCCCGGCCGGGATCAGTCCGATCCCGGCGGTGTTGAGGTAGATGCCGTCGCCGCGGCCGGCCTCCACCACCTTGGTGTCACCGGTCACCACCTCCACCCCGGCGGTCCTGGCCGCCGCACCGAGCGCCTGCGCGACCCGGGCGACCACGGCCATCTCGACGCCCTCCTCCAGGATGAACCCGCAGGACAGGAAGGCCGCCCTGGCGCCGCTCATGGCGAGGTCGTTGACCGTGCCGTTGACCGCCAGGTCACCGATGCTGCCGCCGGGGAAGAAGAGCGGCCGGACCACGAACGAGTCGGTGGAGAAGGCGAGTCGGGCCCCGCCGAGGGTGACCGTGGCGGAGTCGCCGAGGCCGGCCAGGGTGTGACCGCCGAAGGCCGGCGCGAAGACGTGCTCGACCAGCTCGGCGGACATCGCCCCGCCGCCGCCGTGACCCATCACCACCCGTGGGTGGTCACGCAGCGGCAGCGGGCAGCTCCAGCCGGAGAAGTCCGGGGCGGTGGGCAGGATCGTGGTCTCAGCCAACGGGGCTCGCCTCCAACGGGACGGCCGGCACACCGAGCCGGCGGTAGAGGTAGTACGCGGCGCAGGCGCCCTCACTGGACACCATGGTGGCGCCGAGCGGGGTGCGGGGAGTGCAACTGGTGCCGAAGGCCTCGCACTCGTGCGGCTTGAGCAGGCCCTGCAGCACCTCGCCGCTGCGGCACTGGGCGGGCTCGCAGGCGTTGATCCCGGTGACCTCGAAACGGTGCTCGGCGTCGTGGTCGCGGTAGCGCGGCGACAGCCGCCAGCCGCTCTGCGGGATCACCCCGATGCCGCGCCAGGCCCGGTCGGTGACCTCGAAGACGTCCGCCAGCATGGCCCGGGCGGCCGGGTTGCCCTCGGGTCGGACGGCGCGCGGGTACGCGTTGTCGACGGTGTGCTCGCCGCGCTCCAACTGGCCCACGGTCCGCCGGATCCCCTCCAGAATGTCCAACGGCTCGAAGCCGGTGACCACGATCGGCACCCGGTACCGCTCGGCCAGCGCCGGGTACTCCTCGACACCCATCACGCTGCACACGTGCCCGGCGGCCAGGAAGCCCTGCACCCGGCAGTCCGGCGACTGCATGATCGCCTCGATCGCCGGTGGCACCCGGACGTGCGACACCAGCAGGCTGAAGTTGCGGATGCCGAGCTTCCTGGCCTGGTACACCGTCATGGCGTTGGGCGGCGCGGTGGTCTCGAAGCCGATCCCGAAGAACACCACCTCGCGATCCGGGTTCTGCTGGGCGATCCGCAGCGCGTCCAGCGGCGAGTAGACCACCCGGACGTCGCCGCCCTCGCCGCGCACCCGGAACAGGTCGCGGTCCGTGCCGGGCACTCGCAGCATGTCGCCGAACGAGCAGAAGATCACCTCGGGCCGGGCCGCGATGGCCAGTGCCTTGTCGATCACCTCCAGCGGGGTGACGCACACCGGGCAGCCCGGTCCGTGGATCAACTCAATCTGATCCGGCAGGAGTTGGTCGATGCCATGGCGGATGATGGTGTGCGTCTGGCCGCCGCACACCTCCATCAGCGCCCATGGCCTGGTCACCGTGGCGCGGATGTCGTCGAGCAGCCGCCGGGCCAACTCCGGGTTCTGGAACTCCTCCAGGTACTTCACGACCGGGCCTCCTTCGCCGGGGCGCCGTCGACCGGGTGCCCCGCCCCGGCCGCCACCTCCCAGGGATCACCGAACTCCTCCTGCAGCAGGCCGAGTTCCTCGAAGAGGGCAAGCGTCCTGCGAGCCGACTCCTCGTCCAGCCGCTGCAGTGCGAACCCGACGTGGACGATGGCGTACTCACCGACCGTCAGGTCCGGCAGGTACTCCAGGCACACGTCCTTGACCACGCCGCCGAAGTCGACGGTGGCCATCCGGGTTCCGTCCCGCTCCTCGATCTCGATCACTCTGCCGGGCACTGCCAGGCACATCGGGTCCTCCTCGCAACTGGGTCATTGGTGCTCGAACGGCCGGTCAGGAACTGGTCGGCACGGGACTTGCCACGGCGGCGGCACTCGGCGTGCCGTCGGACGTCCGGGCGGAGCGGGCCGCCACCATCAGCTGGCCGAGCGCCAGCCCGCCGTCGTTGGGCGGCACCAGGTGGTGTCGCAGCACGGTGCAGCCGTCCGCCCGCAGTGCTCGCCAACAGGCCGAGGAGAGCAGCCGGTTGGCGAACACGCCGCCGGTCAGCGCGACCTCGGACAGCCCGTGCCGGCCGCGTGCCTCGGCGCACAGGCGGCGGACCAGATCGGTCACCGCGCCGTGGAACCGCCCCGCGATCAGCCCGGGCGCGGTCCCCGACCGCAGGTCCGCGACGATCGTGGCCAGCACCGGTACCGGGTCGGCCAGCAGCGCAGCCTGCCCGATGGTCGGATCGCCCTCGGTCAGCCCGAACGCGTAGCCGGGCAGTGCGCCGTGCGCTACCGCGGCCGCCTCCAACTCGACTGCGGCCTGGGCCTCGTAACCGACCCGGTGGCAGACGCCGAGCAGTGAGGAGACCGCGTCGAACAGCCGGCCCATACTGGAGGTCGGCGCGCAGTTCAGTCCACGTTCCAACTGGCGTTCCAGCAAGTTGAGTTCATCGGGAGGGCAGGCCGCGACGCAGGGCAGGTCGGTCGCCCAGTCGATCCCGGCGGCGTGCAGTTGGGCCAGCGCCATCCGGTAGGGTCGGGCCACTGCCGCCTCTCCGCCCGGGAGTTGGACGTACCGCAGCTGGGCGAAGCGCTCGAAGCCGGCGTAGTCGGCGAGCAGCACCTCGCCGCCCCAGACCGCGCCGTCGGTGCCGTAGCCGGTGCCGTCGAAGGCCACTCCGACCACCCGTCGCCGACCGTCCAGCCCGTGCTCGGCCATCGCGGCGGCGACGTGGGCGTGGTGGTGTTGCACCCGGTGCAGCGGGCGGCCCAGGGCGCCCTCGCGGGCCCAGCGGCCGGAACGGTAGCCGGGATGCCGGTCGGCGGCCAGGAGCTCGGGTCGCACCCCGGTCAACGTGGTCAACTGCCCTACCGCGCGGTCGAAGGCGCGCAGGGTGGCCAGGTCGTCCATGTCTCCGAGGTGGCCGGAGAGCCAGGCCTGCCGCCCCTCGGCCAGGGCGAAGGCGTTCTTGAGGTCCCCGCCGACGGCGAGCGCGGGTCGGACGGCGACCGGCAGCGGCACCGGGCGCGGCGCGTAGCCGCGCGAGCGGCGCACCGGCAGCGGGTGACCGTCGCAGACCGCCAACACCGAGTCGTCGCAGGGCACATGGATCGGCCGGTCGTGCGCCAGCCAGCCGTCCACCAGTGGTGCCAGCCGCTCCAGCGCCTCGGCGTCATCGGTGACGATCGGCTCCCCGGAGCGGTTGGCGCTGGTCATCACCAGCAGCCGGGGTCCGGGTGGGTCGCCGGGCAGGCCGAGCAGCAGGTGGTGGACGGGCGTGTAGGGCAGCATCACGCCGAGGTCCGGGCTGCCCGGGGCGACCGCCTCGGCCACCGGCGCGGCACCCGGTCGGCGCCGCAGCAGCACGATCGGCCGCTCCGGACCGGTGAGCAGTGCCCGCTCGGTCCGGTCGAGCCGGACGAACGGCTCGGCGTCGTCCGGCTCCCGTACCATCAGCGCGAACGGCTTGTCGCCGCGCAGCTTGCGCCGTCGCAGCAGGGCCACCGCGTGCCGGTCGCCGGCGTCGCAGGCCAGGTGGTACCCGCCGACGCCCTTGACGGCGAGCACCGCGCCGGTGGCCAGCATCCGGCGTGCCGCCGTCACCGCCTCGCTGCCGCCGCGGTCCGCCCGGCCCGGCACCACCAGGGTGAGCCGTGGGCCGCAGGCGTGGCAGGAGATCGGCTGGGCGTGGAAGCGCCGGTCGGTCGGATCCGCGTACTCGCGGGCGCAGTCCGAACACATCGGGAAGTGCGCCATCGTGGTGTTCGCGCGATCGTAGGGCAGCGCGGTGACGATGGTGAAGCGTGGTCCGCAGTTGACACAGGTGATGAACGGGTGCCGGTGCCGCCGGTCGGCGGGGTCGGCGAGTTCGGCCAGGCAGTCCGCGCAGGTCGCGACGTCTGGCGGGATCGGCGGCCGGCTCGCACCCTCGGCCCGGGAGGGCAGGATGGCGAACCCGGGACCGCCCAGCGCGGCCATCAACTGGTGCTCCACCGAGCCGACTTCGGCCAGTGGCGGAGCCTCGCTGGCGACCCGCCGACAGAACGCCGCGACCGCCTCCGGGTGGCCCTCCACCTCGGCCAGCACGCCCTCGCCGGTGTTGCTGACATGGCCGCTGAGCCCGAGCTCGGTGGCCAGCGTGTAGACGAACGGGCGAAAGCCCACCCCCTGGACCAGCCCGCGCACCGCGACCCGGCGGCGCAGCACCGCGGGGGCTGTCGGCTCAGCCGTCACGAAAGCCCTCCGGCGGGGGCCAGTCCGTGGCTCTGCTCGCCCGACGTGGTCCCGTGGCCGTCCGCATGGTCGTGTGCGTGTGCATGCACATGCCCGTCCGTATGGTCGTGTGCGTGTGCATGCACATGCCCGTCCGCAGGTGCGTGTGTGTGCACACGCTCGGCGGACTGCCGGGCCATCACCGGCCGGTGCGGCCGCGCACCCTCCAGCACCGCCAGGGCCCGGTCCAGCAGCGCCCCGGCGCCCTGCCCGGTCCGGGTCGAGGTGGTGATCACCTCGACCCCCGGGTTAACCCGGGCGACCGCGGCCAGGAAGGCCGCCTCGTCGAAGTCGACCGCCGCCGCGAGATCGGCCTTGGTCACCACCACCAGCTGCGCCAGCCCGAACGCCGTCGGGTACTTCAGCGGCTTGTCCTCACCCTCGGTGACCGAGGCCAGTACCACCCGCAGGCTCTCGCCCAGGTCGTAGGAGGCCGGGCAGACCAGGTTGCCGACGTTCTCCACGAACAACAGCCGGGTCGGTTCGGGCAGCCAGCCCGCCAGGTGCCGGCCCAGCATCTCGGCCTCCAGATGGCACAGCCCGTCGGTGAGCACCTGCTTGACCGGCACGCCCGCCCGGGCCAGCCGGGTCGCGTCGTTCTCGGTGGCCAGGTCCGCGGTGAGCGCGGCGACCGGCACCCCGCGCTCCCGGGCGAGCCCCAACTCGGCCTCCAGTAGAGCGGTCTTGCCGCTGCCCGGACTGGACAGCAGGTTCACCACGGTGGTGCCGCGGGCAGTCAGCCTCGCGCGCAACTCCCCTGCGGCGAAGTCGTTCTGGGCGAGCACGGCCTGCTGGAGTTCGACGACTCGGCACATGGGTCAGCCTTCCTGGTGAGCCGGGAGGTGCGCCGGGCCGTCGGCCCACCGCACGCTGAGGATCTGCAACTCGCGCCCGGAGAGCAGCTCGACTGCCCCGCCACCGCAGCCCGGGCAGCCCAGGTCCGGGGGCATCCCGACCGCCCACTCCATCGCGCAGCCGGTGCACCGGGCGCGTGCCGGCACCGCCTCGGTCCGCAGCTCCGCGCCAGCCAACACCGTCCCGGTGCAGGCGAGTTCGAAGCAGAAGGCAAGCGAATCCGGTACCACGCCGGCCAGTTCGCCGACCTGGAGCAGGACCGTCTCGACACCGGTCGCCCCGCCGGTCTCGGCGGCAGCGGCGACCTGCGCCACGACGGCCGTCGCGATCGACATCTCGTGCACCGGCCCGCTCCCGTTCGCCCATGGGCGCCGGGGCCGCCCCACCGGAAGGGATCCGACGGCACGCCACACCGTGCCCGCCACCCGTGCGCTCGGGACCATTACAGAGCGTGGTGGGGGGGGGGGGGGGGGGGGGCCGCCCCCCCCCCCCCCCCCCCCCCCCCCCCAGCACCGCGCTCCGCCATTCGGAGCAGCGGACGACCACCCGGATCCGGGGTCACATCCGGCGGATCCGGAGATAACGCTGGATGTCGTCGAGGTTCTGCGCCACCACCACGGCCGCCGCGGCGAGCAGGACCGCGCCGATCAGGAACTTCCGCATGACTACGCCTTTCGCTCGGCCCGGCCGCCGATCCCGGCGGACTCGGGTGTCTCTTCGTCCCGCAGCACCCGCAGGACGGTTTCGACCGCCGCGTCCAGCGCGGCGGTCACCGGGGCACTCAGCCCCACCCCCTCCTCCAGCGAACGCGGTTCGCAGCCGACCACCAGGACCCGCTCGGGCGGGCACCCGCCGGTTCCGGCGGCCAGCGTGTCCAGCAGCGCCAGCACCGCGTCCGGCCCCATCCGGTGCCCGTCCAGCGCCGGCGCCTGCGGCTCCACCGTCCCCGGCGTGGCGGCCTCGATCAGATAGACCGTGCCGGGCTCGCCGCCGCGCTCGGTGGCGTCCAGCAGGATCAGCGTCCGGTAACCGTCCAGCAGTTGGTAGGCCAGGTGCACGCCGCGCACCCCGAAGTCCACCGCCTCGACGTGCGGCGGCAGCGGCCGCTCAGCGAGGCGCCGCAGCGCGGCCGGCCCGAAGCCGTCGTCGCCGAGGAAGATGTTGCCGACCCCGGCCACCAGGACCCGGCCGCCGGCCTGCCCGGCGCTCACGGCTCGTCCACCGGGGTGACCTCGTCCGGCTGGAAGTACCGGAACCGGCCCTGGGCCCGCCAGAGGTCCGCGCCCGGGTCACCGTCGATGGTGACCGCCAGGTGCACCGACCCGTCCACGTCGTGCAGTACCGCCTCGACCAGCGCGGTGCGGCCGTGCAGGAAGAGGTCCTGGGCGTCGGTGCGGCGCAGGCCGGGCTTGAGTACCACCCGGCTGCCCGCCCCGACCGACCGGCCGTCCACCACCACCCGGTCCCGGGTGGGGTCGACGGCGCGGTCCGCCGCCGGGTCCCACCAGGGGGTCCGCGGGTGCAGCGGGTCGTCCTCGGCGACCGGGACGTCGATGGCGGGCTCGGTCACCTCGCGCAGCGCCCGCACCGCTCCGTGTAGCCGTTCCATGATCTCCGGTGGCATCGAGTCGGCGAGGTCGATCACCGCGCCGGCCCGCTCGTCGGTGCCGCGGGCCTCGCGCTTCTCCTCCTCGGTGAGGGTGGCCGTGCGCAACGCCAGGATCTCGTCGATCTCGGTCGCGTCGTACAGCGTGCCGGGGCTCTCCGGGGCGACCTGCGGGTGGTCGGAGAGGATGATCGGCGAGGAGAGCAGGACGTCCGCCTGTCCCGGCGGCCCGGCCAGCACTGGCCAGGTGTGCAGGTTGCGACACTCGGCGACGGCCGGCGCGGCCCACTCGGGCGGGTCGGTCATCGAGACGAACGAGCCGGCGGAGAGCGCCAGCAGCAGGTGCGCGGAGACCAGCGAGCGCGGCAGCGCCGCCTCCCGGTCGGCGTTCTCCACCGGCCGCCACTCGCTGGTGTTCTCCACCAGCGCGGTCAACCGCCTGACGGGGTAAGGGCCGGGGAGTTCCACCGCGCTCAACCGCAGGACGCCTTCCAGGCGTTCGCGCCGCCGCACCAGCCGGCCGAGCGGGCGGCCGTCGGCGTCCCGGACCTGTTCCATCGCGGTCCGGTTCGGCCGGCGGATCGGCAGCGTGATCCCGTCGCCCGTCAACTGGTCGACTGGCACGACGAGTTCGACCCGTTCCTCGACCCCCTCGTCCCACGGGACGAGCACCCGGTCGGCCAGCTCCAGCCGCTCCACCGGCTCGAACCCGCCGCCCGCGCGAGTCCGTTCGACGGTGCGGCGCTGGGCGTGCAGGAACCGCAGCTCCACCGCGAGCAGCGTGTCCGGCTTGGCCTCCAGCAGGCACTCGGTGCGCTGCACGGAGGGCTCGGTGGTGGCCGGGCCGAAGGCCGGCGGTACCAGCACGCCGAACTGCCAGCGCAGCCGGTTCTTGGCGGCCGAGGCTCGGTAGGGGTAGAGCACGTAGCCCTCGAACAGCACGGCGTCGGCGATCTGCCGGGCCGCGGCGAGCCGCGGCTCCACCGCGGCCGCGAACGCGGGATCGGTCACCGCGGAGTCCTCTCGCTCAGCAGTCGTCCGGCCGCGCCGACGCCCGCCGCGGCCCGCGCGGTGGGACCGGCGGGCGGTCCGGGGGTGGGTTCGGTGGCGCCCAGCAGGGCCCGCATGGTGGCCTCCCAGGACGGCAGCCCGTGCCGGGTGCGGTAGTCGAGCAGCGCGTCCATGGTGTCGCGCGGCAGCCGCAGCCAGCCGCAGCCGGGGAAGTGCTGCTCGATCATCTCCCGCCAGACCCGGATCGGCAGCCGGCAGAGCGCCTCCCGGTCCCACGGCACCGGCTCGACCCGGAAGCCGCCCGGCCCGGTGAAAGCGGTGCCGGAGAAGAGCAGCAGTACCGGGACGTCGCCCTCGGCCAGCGCATGGAAGTACCGGCCGGCCGCGACGTCCAGGTCGTAGCTGCACGGCACCACCAGGTCGACCTCGATCTCCCCGGTGAACGCCGGTACCAGCAGTGATACTTGGGCGAACTGCAGCGGGTTGAGTGTGCTGCCCCAGCGGGCCCGCTCGCCGAACAGCACCTCCAAGTGCTCGCCCTCGGCGGCCGAGTAGGCCCGCCGCCGGGGTTCGATCCGCAACTGGCAGCGCAGCGCGATGGCGTGCACCGGCTCGCTGCCGGTGGCAAGGATCCGCAACCGGAACAGCAGGGTGGGCCCGGCCGCGTAGCGGTCGGCCCGAACGCCCGTGCAGCTGAAGGAGAGCTCGGTCACGGCGCGACCTCCTGGGCCAACTCGCGGGCTCGGCCGGCCACTTCGGTGAAGAAGTCGGCCAGTTCGGCGCGGGCCTCGGCGCCCCCGTCGAAGCCCTGCCAGTGCCGTCGCATCCGGCCGACCAGCTCGTAGCAGCGATCGACCGGGACCAGGTAGCAGTCGGTGCTGCCGTCCCGGGATCGGCGCAACAGCAACGCCTCGACGTCGGGCCGCAGTTCGGCGGCCAGCCGAGTGCCGCCGAGCACCGCCTGCCAGGCCGCCGGGTCCAACTCGCTCTCGGTGGCGCCGGCCGGGCTCGGATAGAGCGCGACCAGTCGGTCCAGCGCGGTGTCGCGCAGGAAGAACGCGGTGCCCACCGGGATCTGCAGCGCCTGCCAGCCGGATTCGTCCAACTCCATCGCGGGATCGACCAGGTAGCGTTCCGGGACGGCCCGGTAGCGCCCGCCGCCGGCCTCGAAGAGCAGCACGCATCCGGAGCAGGCGCAGACCAGGGCCCGCGCCTCGCCGTCCACCAGGTGCCGGTGCTCGGCCGCCACCGCCTGCCGGCACAGCTCGCAGCGCTCCGGGGCCGGAGGAGCGGGCTCGCTCAGCCGGCGCAACAGCGCCAGGCCGGGACCGGCGGCGCTCACCGGGCCTCCACCCGGTGCGCGGTGGGCGGCCGGGAGCCGATCTGCAGCAGCGTCGGCCCGGGCGGGGCGGCCGGCGCCCACTCGACCGCGGTGACCTCGGGGGCGTAGCAGGACAGGGCCTCCTCGATCCGCTGCCGGGCGGCCGACCCGTCGCCCCCGCAGCCGCAGCCACCGGAGGCGGCGGGCGGGCGCAGCCGCAGCGTGCCACTCGTCGCCTCGAACTCCGCTACCGCGACGGGGTGTTCGGGCACCGTGCCAAGGGCGCGGTCGATCCGTGCGGTGACCTCCTCCGGGTGCAGGTCGTGCAGCACCAGCAGGGCGCTCACCAACTCGTCGTCCAGCAAGGGGCTCAGCGCACCCCGCGCGTCGAGCAGCGCGACGACCCGGGTCAGCCCGGCGCCGTAGAAGTCCAGCAGGACCCGCACCAGCTCCTCGGCGGTGGCCCGGGTGGCCTCGTCACCCGCGTCGGTCAGCCGGTCCAGCACCTGCTGGACCCGCCGGCCGGTCTGCTCGACGCTCAGGGCGCCGCCCCGGGCAGCGGTGCCCGGGGCGGCGGCGTGGCTGGGCGCGCTCATCCGCCGAGCCCGCTCAGCCCGGTGGGGACGTGCATCTTCTGTACGGTGTGGCCGTCCCCGACGTACATGTGCACCCCGCAGGGCAGACAGGGGTCGAAGCTGCGCACCGCCCGCATGATGTCGATGCCCTTGAAGTTCTCCGGGGAGTTCTCCTCGAAGATCGGGGTGTTCTGCACCGCGTCCTCGTACGGGCCGGGGGTGCCGAAGCTGTCCCGGACGCTGGCGTTCCACGGGGTCGGCGGGTACGGGTGGTAGTTGGCGATCTTGCCGTCGCGGATCACCATGTGGTGCGAGAGCACCCCGCGCACGGCCTCGGTGAAGCCGCAGCCGATGCTCTCGTCCGGCACCTCGAACCGCTCCCAGGTCTGGGTGCGCCCGGCCCGCACCTCGTCCAGCGCCTTCTCGGCGAAGTACAGCGCCGCGGCGGCCGTGTAGGCCTGGAAGTAGGTCCGGGCCCGGTTGCGCTCCAGGGCGTTGCTCCACTGCGGGATCTTCCACTCGAAGGTGGTCTCCGGCTTGGTCATCGTCTTCGGCAGGTTGATCACCACGCTGTGCCCGGTGGCCTTGACGTAGCCGATGTCGACCAGGCCGGAGAGCGCGGTGGACCAGAGCCGTGCGATCGGGCCGCCGCCGGTGTCCAGCGCCAGGTAGTCCCTGCCGTCGAACCAGCGTGGCGACATCACCCAGCTGTACTTGTCGTCGAAGTTCCGCTTCTGCGGGGCAGGGATGGTGTGCTGGTTCCACGGGTGGCGCGGGTCCACCGGGTTGCCCAGCGGGTCGTGCGTGACGAACTGCTCCTGGCCCTGCCAGTCCTGGTAGTAGGAGCTGCCGAGCAGGATCCGGATGCCCAGGTTGATCTCGGTGAGGTCGTTGGTGACCAGTTTGCCGTCCACGATGATGCCGGGGGTGACGAACATCTTCCGTCCCCAGGCGGTCATGTTGCGGTAGGTGAAGTCGCAGTGGTCCGGGTCGTTGAGAGCGCCCCAGCAGCCCAGCAGGATCCGCCGCCGGCCGACCTCCTCGTAGCCGGGCAGCGCCTGGTAGAAGAAGTCGAACAGGTCGTCGTGCAGCGGCACCACGCGCTTCATGAACTCCACGTAGCGGGTCAGCCGGGTCAGGTAGTCGGTGAACAGCTGGACGGTGGCGACCGTGCCGACCCCGCCCGGGTAGAGCGTGGAGGGGTGCACGTGGCGCCCCTCCATCAGGCAGAACATCTCCCGGGTGTAGCGGCTGACCTGCAGTGCCTCCCGGTAGAACTCGCCCTCGATCGGGTTGAGCGAGCGCATGATGTCGGCGATGGTCTTGTAGCCGTGCTCGCCCGCGTGCGGCGCCTCGGTACGCTCGGCCAGTTCCAGCACGCCGGGGTTGGTCTCGCGGACCATCTTCTCGCAGTAGTCGACCCCGACCAGGTTCTCCTGGAAGATGTTGTGGTCGAACATGTACTCGGCGGACTCGCCGAGGTTGATGATCCACTCGCCCAGGTGCGGCGGCTTGACCCCGTACGCCATGTTCTGCGTGTACACCGAGCAGGTCGCGTGGTTGTCGCCGCAGATGCCGCAGATCCGGCTGGTGATGAAGTGCGCGTCGCGCGGGTCCTTGCCGCGCATGAAGACGCTGTAGCCGCGGAAGACCGACGAGGTGCTGTAGCACTCGGCGACCCGCTTCTGCTTGAAGTCGATCTTCGTATGGATGCCCAGACTGCCCACGATCCGGGTGATCGGGTCCCAGGACATCTCCACCAGGCCGCTGCCTGCGTTCGTCGTCGATGCCATCGTCTCTGTCGTGCCCTTCTGCAAACGGGAGGCCGGCCCCCGACGAGGGGGGCCGGCGAACGGAACGCGGGCCCGGGCGGACGGGCCGCCCGGGCCGGGCAGGGGTGTCAGGAAGAGCCGGTGCGGTAGCCGGTGGTCAGCCGGCTGCCGGTGTGGCGCCACTTGGGCTCCTTGTCCACGGTCCTGGCCGTGATCGAGCGCAGCGAGCGGATCACCGTTCCGTAGGCGCTGCTGACCCCGCTGGAGATCTTGCCGCCCGGGGGCTCGTCCATGAACGGCATGAACATGTCCGGGAAGCCCGGCATGGTGCAGGCGATGCAGATGCCGCCGACGTTGGGACAGCCGCCCACGCCGTTCATCCAGCCCCGCTTGGGGACGTTGCACTTCACCACCGGCCCCCAGCAGCCCAGCTTGACCAGGCACTGCGGGGACCCGTACTCGGTGGCGAACTGGCCCTGCTCGTAGTAGCCGGCCCGGTCGCAGCCCTCGTGCACGGTGGCGCCGAAGAGCCAGGTCGGGCGGAGCTTGTCGTCCAGCGGGATCATCGGCGCGGAGCCGGCCAGCTGGTAGAGCAGGTAGACCAGGGTCTCGGAGAAGTTGTCGGGCTGGATCGGGCAGCCCGGCACGCAGACGATCGGCAGGCCGGCCTTGGACTTCCAGTCCCAACCGAGGTAGTCCGGCACACCCATCGCACCGGTCGGGTTGCCGGCCATCGCGTGGATGCCGCCGTAGGTGGCGCAGGTGCCGATCGCCACCACCGCGGTGGCCTTGGAAGCCAGCCGGTCGAGCCACTCACTGGTGGTGATCGGCTGGCCGGTCCTCGGATCGTCGCCGAAGCCGCACCAGTAGCCCTCCTTCTTGACCGCCTCGTTGGGGATGGACCCCTCGACGACCAGGACGAAGGGCTCCAGCTCGCCACGTTCGGCCTTGAAGAACCACTCGATGAAGGTGTCCGCGCCGCCGACGGGCCCGCACTCGAAGTCGATCAGCGGCCAGTGGACCTCGATCTTGGGAAGGCCCGGCAGCGCACCGGTGACGATCTCCTCGATGCTCGGCTGCATCGCGGCGGTCAGCGCGACCGAGTCCCCGTCGCAGCTGAGGCCGGCGTTGATCCAGAGAACGTGGACCGGCGGCCCCTGCTCGGCACGGGCGGCGGCGCGCCAGGCGCTGTCGTCCGTGGTCGTTGCTGGTGCACCCATGAGGAGACCTCCTCGGGGAAATGGGGGCAAGCTGGAAGTAACGGATGAACAACGTGTATCAGTCATTTGCCACCAACCTAGGAACAACTGAGCCAAACGGTGGCGTGGCGGATAGTGACCTCGACGGCCCGAACCAGGGCGCCGAGGCCGATGAGAAAGGGCACTGACCGGGCAGGCGGCGGGTAGGAACGTCACCGGCCAAGGTCGGAGGTGGCGACGATGGACGGACCCGGTGGATCCGGCCTGACCGGACGCGAACGGCAGATCCTGGCGCAGATCGAGGCCGATCTGAAGGCCGACGCCGCGCTGGACCACAGTCTGAGTCGCATGCGGACCGATCGCTGGCGCTACCTCTGGCAGCGGCTCTGCGCGGTGCGGGTGAGCGCGGTGGTGTTCCTGGGCGCCGCCTCGCTGGGGTTGCTCGGCGTGGCCCTGCAGTCGCCGGTGCCCGGAGTGCTGCTGGTCGGCGCGCTGCTCTGGACGGTCACCCTGGCGGCTCTGGCGGGCCTGACCGGCCGGCTGCTACCGCCCGCGCTGCGCCGACGTCGTGACCCGCGGCAGCGTGACGACGGCTGACCTCGCGGACCGTCGGGGTTCGACACGCCGCCCCTGAAATCCGGCCGTCACCGCTGGTGGGCTGCGTGTAATCACTGGCATGGATTCCAGCAAGGCGGCGCGGATCGCCGAGGACGGCGCGGTGGCCCTGGACGGCCGGCTCCCCGTGATGGAGGCCGGCCGTGAACTGCTCCGCAAGGCCTTCCCCGACCACTGGTCGTTCCTGCTCGGCGAGCTGGCGCTGTACAGCTTCGTGCTGCTGCTGCTCACCGGCGTCTACCTGACGTTCTTCTTCAACCCGAGCATGGCCGAGGTGGTCTACCACGGCTCCTACGCGCCGCTGAACGGCGTGCCGGTCTCCGAGGCCTACGCCTCGACCCTGCGGATCAGCTTCGACATCCGCGGCGGCCTGCTGATCCGGCAGATGCACCACTGGGCCGCGCTGCTCTTCGTCGCCTCGCTCTCCGTCCACCTGTTGCGGGTCTTCTTCACCGGGGCGTTCCGGCGGCCGCGCGAGCTCAACTGGGTACTGGGCGTGACGCTCTTCCTGCTCGCCGTGCTGGAGGGATTCTGCGGTTACTCGCTGCCGGACGACCTGCTCTCCGGCACCGGGCTGCGCACCGCGCAGGGGATCGTGCTGGCGATCCCGCTGGTCGGCAGCTACCTGCAGTTCTTCGGGTTCGGCGGGGAGTTCCCGGGCCAGGCCGTCATCCCCCGGCTGTACAGCACGCACATCCTGCTGGTGCCCGGGCTGCTGCTGGCCGTCATCGGCGCCCACCTGACCCTGGTGGTCCACCTCAAGCACACCCAGTGGGCGGTCCCCGGACGGACCAACCGCAACGTGGTCGGGATGCCGGCCTTCCCGCAGTTCGCCGCCCGCTCGGCGGGCCTCTCGTTCGCCGTCTTCGGGGTCAGCGCGTTGCTCGGCGGCCTCGCGCAGATCAACCCGATCTGGGGGTACGGGCCGTATCGGCCGGACATCGCCTCCACCGACGCCCAACCGGACTGGTACGTCGGGTTCCTGGAGGGGGCGCTGCGCCTGATGCCGCCGTGCGAGATCCGGGTGGCCGGCCACACCCTCGCCTTCGGCGTGCTGATGCCCACCGTGCTGCTGCCCGGGCTGATGTTCGCGATGCTCTACCTCTATCCGTTCTTCGAGGCCTGGCTGACCGGAGACACCGGCGAGCACCACCTCTGCGACCGGCCGCGCAACCGGCCGACCAGGACCGGGCTCGGGGTGGCCGCGATCGCCTTCTACGCCGTGCTGCTGCTGGCGGGCGGTCAGGACGTGCTGGCCGACACCTTCCGGGTCTCGGTCAACGGCCTGAACTGGAACCTGCGGATCGCCCTGCTGATGCTGCCGCCGCTCAGCTACCTGATCACCAAGCGGGTCTGCCTCGGCCTGCAGGAGCGTGACCGGGAGCGCCTGATCGAGGGGGACGAGACCGGCGACGTGCGGCAGTCGGTGGAGGGTGGCTACCAGGAGAACAGCGAGCCGCTGCCCGCCGCCCGCCGCTACCTGCTGCTCTCCCGCGACCTCCCGCAGCCGCTGGCCGAACCGCGGCCCGGGGGCCCGTGGGTGGACCGCCTGCGCCGCGCGCTGAGCGGCTGGTACCACGGAGACCGGGTCGAGCTGCCGGCCCGGCCGGCCGAACGGGCCGGGGCCCGCGCGGTGACGGCGCCGCCCGGCGGCGAGGAGCCCGAGCGCGTGGAGTGACGGCGCTCAGCCGCGGTCGCGGTACTGGAAGACGAACCCGAACACGCCGAGGGCCAGCACGACGACGCCGATCAGGAAGAGCCACAGGCCGAGCACCACGCCCAGCCCGGCGAGCGCGGCCCCGGCCGCCAGCAGCGGCGGGTAGCCGCTGCGCGGTGAGAAGAACGCCAGCGGGCCGGTGGTGTCGACGATCTCCGCCTCCTCGCGGTCCTGCGCCCGCACCCCGGTGCGCCGGTACTGGACATAGAAGAAGACCGCGATCAGCGAGGTCATCAGGAACGCCACCGCCAGCGCCGCCTTGCCGGCCGGCTCCTTGGCGAACGCGTCGTAGATGCCGCCGGCCACCGCGAAGAACACCGCGACCGCCGCGAACAGCGCGGCCTCGGTCCTCATCGGCCGCTCTCCCCGGTCCGCTCGGTACGGCGTGCGGGCGGCCCGGCCGGCTCGCCGGGCACCTCCGGGTGGTGCAGGTCGAAGGCCGGGCTGTCCGAGCGGATCCGCGGCATCGCCGTGAAGTTGTGCCGTGGCGGCGGGCAGCCGGTGGCCCACTCCAGCGAGCGCCCCCAGCCCCACGGGTCGTCCTCGTCGACCCGCGGCGCCCACGTGGCGGTGCGCCAGACGTTGTACAGGAACGGCAGGGTGGACAGGCCGAGCAGGAAGGCGCCCAGCGAGGAGACGGTGTTCAGCGTGGTGAAGCCGTCCGAGGGCAGGTAGTCCGCGTACCGGCGGGGCATGCCCATGACGCCCAGCCAGTGCTGGACCAGGAAGGTGAGCTGGAACCCGACGAACAGGGTGTAGAAGTGCACCCGGCCGAGCCGCTCGTCGAGCATCCGGCCGGTCATCTTCGGCCACCAGAAGTAGAAGCCGCCGTAGGTCGCGAAGACCACCGTGCCGAACAGCACGTAGTGCATGTGCGCCACCACGAAGAAGCTGTCCGAGACGTGGAAGTCGATCGGCGGCGCGGCCAGCAGGACGCCGGAGAAGCCCCCGAACAGGAAGGTCACCAGGAACCCGATGCTCCACAGCATCGGTGTCTCGAAGGAGAGCGAGCCCCGCCACATGGTGCCGATCCAGTTGAAGAACTTCACCCCGGTCGGCACCGCGATCAGGAACGAGGCGAGCGAGAAGAACGGCAGCAGCACTTGGCCGGTGACGAACATGTGGTGCGCCCAGACCACCGCGGAGAGCGCGGTGATGGAGATGGTGGCCCCCACCAGGCCCGCGTAACCGAAGATCGGCTTGCGGCTGAAGACCGGAATGATCTCACTGATGATGCCGAAGAACGGCAGCGCCACGATGTAGACCTCCGGGTGGCCGAAGAACCAGAACAGGTGCTGCCAGAGCAGCGCCCCGCCGTTGGCCGGCGCGAAGACCAGCGCGCCGAACCTCCGGTCCGCCTCCAGCACCAGCAGGGCCGCGGTGAGCACCGGGAAGGCGAAGAGCGCCAGGATCGAGGTGAAGAGCACGTTCCAGGTGAAGATCGTCATCCGGAACATCGTCATCCCGGGCGCGCGCAGGCAGACGATCGTGGTGATGAAGTTGACCGCGCCCAGGATGGTGCTCAGGCCGGCCACCGCCAGGCCCATCGCCCACAGGTCCCCGCCCAGTCCGGGGGAGTGGACCGCGCTGTTCAGCGGCGCGTAGGCGAACCAGCCGAAGGCGGCCGCGCCGTCCCGGGTCAGTAGCCCGCTGAGCACCATCAGGCCGCCGAACAGGAAGACCCAGTAGGTGAAGGCGTTCAGCCGGGGGAACGCGACGTCCGGGGCGCCGATCTGCAGCGGCATGATCCAGTTGGCGAAGCCGGTGAAGGTCGGTGTCGCGAAGAGCAGCAGCATGATCGTGCCGTGCAGGGTGAAGAGTTGGTTGTACTGCTCGTTGCTGAAGAACTGGAGCCCCGGCTGGGCCAGTTCGGCCCGCATCAGCATCGCCAGCACCCCGCCGATCAGGAAGAAGCCGAAGGACGTGGCGAGATAGAGGCTGCCGATCACCTTGTGGTCGGTGGTGGTGAACCAGCGGACCAGCGCGGAGCCCTGCCGGATCCGGTGGCCGGCGGATCCGGACCCGGGGAGCTGTTCGGCGACGGCCATCCGTCCTCCTGCGGTCGGTCGGGAACAACCGGGGCGGGGGCCGCGGTCACCGCTGCCATCCTGACGGCGGTTCTGGACAAAGCCCGGGCGCTGGACCGGCCCGCGGGCCCGAATCGTCCGAATGGCGGCAGCGGCCGGAGCGCTCAGCGCGCCGGTTCGACGGACCCGTCGCCGGCCGCGCTGGTGACGGCGCCGAGCGGGGACGCCAGCTCCTCCAGGCTGCGGCCCTCCGCCCTGACGCCGATGGCGGCCTCGACCAGGCCGGCCGCGATCATCAGGGCGGCGCCGGTGGTGAAGGCGAGCGTGGTGTCGGCGGGTTTGCCGCTGCTCACCAGGCCGTTGAAGAGCAGCGGCCCGGTGATGCCGCCGAGCGCGGTGCCCACCGCGTAGAAGAGTGCGATGCACAGCGCGCGGACCTCCAGCGGGAAGATCTCGCTGACCGTCAGATAGGCGGCGCTGGCGCCCGCGGAGGCGAAGAAGAGCACCGCCGTCCAGCAGGCGGTCATCGTGGCGGCGCTCAGCGAGCCGTGGCGGAAGAGCGCGGCGGTGCCGAGCAGCAGCAGGCCGGAGAGGACGTACGTGCCGGCGATCATCGGTTTGCGGCCCAGGCTGTCGAAGAGCGGGCCCAGCAGCAGTGGGCCGAGGAAGTTGCCGACCTCGATCACCACGAAGTAGTAGCCGGTGCTGCCGGTGGGCACGTGGAAGAAGGTGCCGAGGATGGTGGCGTAGCCGAAGGTGACCGAGTTGTAGAGGAAGGCATGGCCGAAGGCAGCGGTAGGAGCGTACAAGCGCGGGCGGTTTCAGGGAAGGGGATTCGGCGTGGTGGGGGTGCGGGCAGAAACGGCCGACCCGATGCGGTCGGAGTCGAGCGGGCAGCGGGTGTTGACCTGCGAGGATTGCGCCATGGCGGGTGCGCATGGCAACTGGTGCGGCGTAGGCCGGCCACTCCGCAGGGCCTCCTTGGCGGAAGAGCTATGGACGCTTTGACAGGCGGGCAGCAGTCCCGATCGTTTCTCGTGTTTGAGCGGGCGTGGCAGCGTCTGTTCGTACAGATGCTGACCTTTTGCGGACCAATCTGACTGCGTGTCAGGTTGCTGCCGCGCGAGCCGGGCAGGCTGAACCTGGCGGCCTGCGCAAGCGCGGGGTCGAGGTGGCGCCAGCGGTCAAGTTGATCGCGGTCCTGGATCAATGATCGTACTGATGTACAGGCCGCTCCCCTTTGGGTGAACCTGGTCGCGCGGCCTGCCGAGTCGGTCGGCGCATTTCGTCACCAGGGCGATCATGAACTGCGCGAGCTCACGTGAGGAGGCCATCGGGTGCACACGTTCACGGGCTGTTGAACGGTCAGGGGCGCGCCGACCGGCCGCGAGTCGGTCAGGTTTCCGCCGGGACCGTCAGGGCAGACGCCGCAGTGATGAAGGGCGGCAAGCCGAGGACAAGGGTCGCGCCATTCCGCGTGGACGGACCCCCTTCGTCCGTGAGGGGGTGTCCTGCCCTGAGCTTGGGCTCTGCGGGGGTCGAAGGAGTCATGGGGCAGCATCCGGAACAGTGCAGCCGGTCAGTGCCGGCCGGCGCGTAGGACCAGGATCGGCACGTCGTGCCGGCGAGTGGACGGGTGGGTGAGGCGGGTGGCAACCCCGGGACCGGGTGACACGTTGATCAGTACTGATGTGCCGGCCCGGCTGGACCGATTGCCGTGGTCCCGCTGGCACTGGCGGATCGTCATCGGCCTGGGCACCGTCTGGATCCTCGACGGTCTCGAGGTCACGATCGTTGGCAACATGGCCGGCCGGATGGCGCGGCAGGGCAGCGGGATCTCGATCAGCACCGAGCAGGTGACCACCGTGGCGGCGGCCCTCTACGTGGCCGGCGCCTGCACGGGGTCGCTGTTCTTCGGTTGGCTGACCGACCGGCTGGGCCGCAAGAAGCTCTTCATGGTGACCCTGGCCGTCTACCTGGCGGCCACAGCGGTGACGGCGTTCTCCTGGACGGCCTGGTTCTTCTTCCTCTGCCGGTTCTTCACCGGCTTCGGCATCGGCGGCGAGTACGCGGCGATCAACTCGGCGATCGACGAGCTGATCCCGGCCCGGGTGCGCGGCCGCGTCGACCTGATCATCAACGGCAGCTTCTGGATCGGTGCGGCGGTCGGCGCGTTCGCCTCGATTGCCTTGCTGAACACCGCCCTGTTCGCCACCGACCTCGGGTGGCGGCTGGCTTTCGGGATCGGTGTGGTGCTCGGGCTGGTGATTTTGCTGGTGCGGCGGCACGTGCCGGAGAGCCCGCGCTGGCTCTTCACGCACGGGCGGGCTGAGGAAGCCGAGGTGGTGGTCAGCGAGGCGGAGCGCACGGTCGCGGAGCAGAGTGGGGCGGAACTCCCGGAGCCTGAGGGCGAGCCGATCACGATCCGTCCCCGTGCCTCGATCGGCTTCCTGACGATCGCCCGGACGGTCACCCGAAGCTACCCGCGCCGAACCACACTGGGGCTCGCCCTCTTCATCGGCCAGGCATTTCTCTACAATTCGGTGACGTTCGGCTACGCGGTCATCCTCACCACCTTCTTCAAGGTGCCGACCGGCAACACGGGTTACTACTTCGCGGTGATCGCGGTGGGTAACTTCCTCGGGCCGTTGCTGCTGGGCGGGCTCTTCGACACCGTCGGCCGGAGGCCGATGATCGCCGGGACCTACATCGGTTCCGGGGCGCTGCTCTTCGTCACCGCGTTCCTCTTCCAGCGCGGTGACCTGACGGCGACCACGATGACCGCCTGCTGGACCGCGGTGCTTTTCCTGGCTTCGGCCGGTGCGAGCGCGGCCTACCTGACGGTCAGTGAGATCTTCCCGCTGGAGACCAGGGCGCTGTGCATCGCCTTCTTCTACGCGGTGGGCACCGCGATCGGCGGCATCACCGGCCCGCTGATCTTCAACGGACTGGTGAGCAGTGGGAAGACCCGCGACACCACGCTCGCCTTCTGCATCGGCGCGGCATTGATGGTCCTGGCCGGTCTGGTCGAGGCGGCGATCGGCGTTCGCGCCGAGCGGCGCAGTCTGGAGTCCCTGGCGGCACCGCTGAGCCTCGTGAACCAATCGGCCCTCGGCGCCCAACCCGAGCAGTCGCCAGGAACTGGTCGCCGGGAGGCTTGAGGCCCAGTCCTAGGGCGACCGAACAAGCAGGGCAGAGGTGGTTGGGTCGCACAGCTGCGCCGAGCGACTGGCCGGCAGACGGCCAGGGCTCTCGAACCTCCGCGCCTGTGCCGTTCGGAAACTCGTCGCTGCTGGTCAAGCCGCGTATTGGTACTCGTTGATCGCGCCGCCGAGCACTCGGGTGCGCAGGGTGGAACTTCATCTTCCCCATGCTCTCCATGATGGACATCATCCTTCTGGGGCCGAAACCCCTGATCAGGAGTGTCCGTCAAAGCGGATCAAGCCCAACTGGTCGCGGCTGGGACTGACGACGGCGTCGTCACCGGTGGGGCTGCTGCGCCGTTTCCCCGATGTCTCCCGCCAGGACGTCCTGCACGGTGAACCGCTCGAGTTCGGTTGCGACAGCGCCGGCGACCGCCTGGTCGAGAGCGGTGAGCGAGCGCTGGACACCGCGGCCGACAGCGCACGCCGGGTCGGGTCCGTGCAGTCCGAGTACCGGGTCCGTTCCCTGGAGGAGCCGCCAGACCTGTGCGAGCGTGACGTCCCGGGGGTCGGCCGCCAGCTCCGAGCCTCCGTGCACGCCGGGGCGTGACCGCACCAGCCCGGCTTCGCGCAGCGGGCCGAGCACCCGGCGCACGTAGACGGGGTTGACGTTGGTGCTCTCGGAGAGCTCCTCCGAGCTCACGGGACGACCGTCGGTCCGGTCAGCGAGGTAGGTCAGAACGTGCACGGCTACCGCGAACTGTGTGTTTGTCGACCGTGCCATGGGCCCATCTTGCCATATTGCAACCATCGTCACTACAGTAAGAAATCCGCAACCATGATGATTGCAAATTGGAGCAGAGATGACGATCGCCATCACGGGCGCCTCCGGTGCCCTGGGACGAGCCACTGCCGACTTCGTGCTGCGGGCCGTCGACCCGCGAGAGGTGGTGCTCACCACTCGCCGCCCGGAGGCACTCGCCGACCTCGCCGCTCGTGGTGCCGAGGTGCGACGGGTCGATTTCGACGATCCGGGCACGTTCGCCACCGCCTTCCGCGGCGTCGAGCGGCTGCTGCTCATCTCCACCGACGCGATCGGTGCGCGCCTGGACCAGCAGCGTGCGGCCATCGCGGCTGCGGCCGAGGCTGGTGTCCGGCACGTCGTCTACACCTCCGTCCCCGAACCGGTCGCGGCCAACCCGGCGTTGGTGGTCGCCGACCACGCGGGCACGGAGCAGGCGCTGCGTGACAGCGGCCTGCGGTGGACGGTGCTGCGCAATAACCTGTACGCACACATGCAGGTGCCGGCGATCGAGCAGGCCCTCGCGTCGGGTCGGCTGGTGACCAACGGCGGTGCCGGCGCCACCGCCTACGTGACCCGTGCGGACTGCGCTGCCGCGGCCGCCGCGGTCCTGACCCAGGACGGGCACGAGGGCATGGCGTACGACGTCACCGGACCGCAGGCGCTGACCGCCGCCGACCTGGTGGCTCTCGCGTGTGAGGTCGGTGGTCGCGACGTCGAGCTCGTCAACGTCGCCGATGCCGAGTTCATCGCAGGTCTGCGGGCCGCCGGGCTCCCGGTCGAGGTCGCGGAGCTGGTGGCGTCGTTCGGCGCGGCGACGCGCGGCGGTTACCTCGCGGGTGCCAGCTCGACGGTGGCCTCCCTGACCGGCCGCGAGCCGATGGCGCTGGCGGACGTCGTCCGGACGGCGCTGAAGTCCTGAACGGGGGTGCCGGGACGAGGAAATCGGAAATGACGAAAAGGACGAGCGCCGATGTCCGGGGTGGCAGAGCCCCGGTCCGGAGCGCTTCGGGCGTGTTGATTCTCGGGGCTCTGGTGGCGCTCGGACCACTGTCCACCGACGCCTATGTGCCGGGCCTGCCCCGGCTCGCCGCCGACCTGCGCAGTTCTTCCTCAACGGCCCAACTGACGGTGACAGCCTGCCTGGTCGGCCTGGCCGTCGGTCAGCTCGTGGCCGGTCCGATGAGCGACGCGCTGGGCAGGCGCCGGCCGTTGCTGCTCGGACTGGCTGTGTACACGGCGTCGGGGTTCCTGTGTGCCATTGCCCCGAACATCGGATCCCTCGTTCTGTTGCGCGGCGTTCAGGGCATCGGCGGCGCCTTCGCTCTCGTCATCGCCTACGCGTGCGTTCGTGACCGCTACGCGGGGAGGGCGGCGGCCCGCTTCTTCTCGCTGCTGCTCGTCACGGGCCTCGCGCCGATCCTCGCCCCGCTCGGGGGCGCCCAGGTCCTGCGGCTTTCGGGCTGGCGCGGCATCTGTCCAGCGCCTCACCGGCCGCTCGCCGGGCACCTTCCGCGCCTTCGTCGAACGGGAGCTGTCATGAAGCCGCTGATGTTCCACGACGATCCGGCGTTCTGGTTCGAGACGCTGCGCAACCTGGGCCTGGCCGCCTACGGCGGCTCGGATGTCGGCGAGGTCATCGCCACCGCCTCCCGCGTCGACCCCGGCGACTACGACGGCTGGCACGACGCCTGGCTGTCCACCGCCGAGCGCCTGGAGAACGAGGCCCGCGCGAGCCATCCGGTCAGCGAGCGCGACGGGCTGCTGCGCGCCTCCAGCTACTACCGGGCGGCCGAGTTCTTCCTCCACGGAAGCCCCGACGACCCGCGCATCGACCACGCCTACGAGCGCGGCGTCGCCTGCTTCCGCGACGCCATCGCCCACCTCGCCGGGGTCACGCCCGTGGAGATCCCGTACGAGGGCACCGTGCTGCGCGGCTACTTCTACCGGGCGGCGGGCGAGGGTCCGGGGCCGACCGTGGTGATGCACAACGGATTCGACGGCGCCGCCGAGGAGTTGCACTTCCTCGGCGCACTCGCCGGACAGGAACGCGGCTACCACGTCCTGACGTTCGACGGTCCCGGGCAGCCCGCGGCCATCCACCGGGACAAGCTGGTGTTCCGGCCGGACTGGGAGAACGTGGTCGGTCCCGTCCTGGACTTCCTCACCCAGGCCCCCGGTGTCGATCCGGCCCGCATCGCGCTGCTCGGCGTCAGTCTCGGCGGCTACCTCGCGCCCCGCGCGGCGGCCTACGAGCCGCGTGTGGCGGCCGTCGTCGCCGTCGACGGTGTCTTCGACGCCGTATCGGCGCTGACCGCGCAGCTCCCGCTGCCGCACGAGGAGGCCGTGCGGCGCGCGGCGGCCGAGCACGACGACGAGCTGGACCGCATGATCGCCGACGCCCGCGCGCGCAGCCCGATCCTGCGCTGGGCCTGCGACCACGGCCGCTACGTCACCGGGACCTCGAGTGACCGGGAGTTCCTGGCCGAGTACGCCCGGTACAGCTTCGAGGACGGCAGCGCGGGGAACATCACCTGCCCCGTGCTGGTGTGCGAGGCGACCGACGACCTGTACTACGCCGCGACCGAGGAGTCCGATCCGCGCAAGCTGCACCGGCACCTCACCGCACCGAAGACGCTCCTGAGCTTCACCGCGGAGGAAGGCGCCGACGCCCACTGCCACCCGGGCGCCCTGCGGCTGGCGGTGGCGCGCATCTTCGACTGGCTCGACGACACGATCTGACCCGGCCCCCTTGTGCGGACCGCCCGGCTGCGCCCGTGCGTGGGAGGTGCGGCCGGGCGTGAGCCGCCACTCACGCGACCCCGCCGAGTACCATGACCCGTTCCAAGGGCCGGGGTAGGCCGACGACGAAGGAGGACCGGTGGCCCAGCGCACCGAGCGGGCAGACGCCCTGCGGAACCGAGAGGCCGTCCTGGCCGCCGCCGACGCCCTCTTCGCCGCCAGCAGCAGCCCCCACACCGTGTCGATGGACGACATCGCCGCAGCCGCGGGCGTGGGCAAGGGCACCCTCTTCCGTCGCTTCGGCGACCGTGCCGGCCTGATCGCCGCTGTGATCGCCTCCCGCCTCGAACCCCTGCAGCAAGCCGTTCGGCAAGCGCAGGACGGGGGCGAGGCCTCACCACGCCAGCAGGTGCGGGACCTCCTCGACACCGCGCTGCGCTTCAAGATCGAGAACCGTCGTCTGATGTCGGCCGCGAAGGACGCCGGGCTCAGCAGCCCGTACCAGGCTGAGCACTACGGCTGGTGGCACCAGAACCTCTGCGGGGCACTGGACCAGGTACCCAGCGTCCGCGACGCGGACTTCACCGCCCACGCACTGCTGGCCGTCATCCGCGCGGACCTCGTGGCGTACCTGATCGACGATCGGAAGATGGAACCAGAAGGCCTCCGGGCCTCGTTGGCGGCCTACCTCGACAGCGTCCTCGGTAGCTTCTCCGATCCACCCGGCGCGAGCGATGAGACGCCGAGCGACCGTCCCGCTGGGGCCCAATAGTCATCCGGCTTATCCAGGACGCCGGTTGGTGCCGGTGGCGGGTTCCGCTGAGTCCCGGCCGGAGATGGGTCCGCCTCCTGGTGGCCCGGCACGCTCGTGGCATCGTCGATGTTCTCCTCGACGCAGGTCCCCAGCGGCCTCGGCAGCAGCGGCACGGTGGCGCCGAGGCCGCTGGGGTGGACGGTGCGGTCGATGAGACCTACGTCCTCCAGGCGTCGTAGGGTCTGGCCGGCGGTGATCTCACGCGTGCTGTGGTGTGGCACGCAGTCCTTCGAGAAGCGTGGCCAGGTAGCGGTGTGCGGTGTCGATCCGGTCGGCGGGCGTGCCGCCGTGGACGTTGACGGCGTAAGCGATGCCGCACATGAGTGGGACGAGGTCGGCTGCGGTCAGGTCGCGTCGTACCGCTCCGGCGTCGTGAGCCCGGTCGAGGAGTGCGGTGCCGGCCGACTGAAGCTCCTTTTTGAGTTCCGTGGTGCGCGGCAGGGTGTCGGTGGCTGTGGCGGCGACCGGGGCCAGGGACGCGTCGGTGACCTGTGCTTCGACGGTGCGGAACAGGAAGGCTTCGAGCGCGTGCCAGGGGTCGGTGTCGGCCAGCGCCTGCCGGCCGTGGGCGGTCAGTGCTTCCAGGCAGGGAGTGGCGACGGTCTCCAGCAGTGCCTCGGGGGTGGCGAAGTGCCGGTAGACGGTGCCGACTCCGAGTCCGGCGCGGCCGGCGACGTCGTTCAGCTGCAGGGGTGTGCCCTGGTCGACCAGGGCACGGGCGACGGCGACGATCCGGTCCCAGTTGCGGGCCGCGTCCTTGCGCAGGGGCGTCGTCATGGGGGCATTCTAATCGGATGGCCCATCCGGATGATCCCGCTGCCGGTACCCGTAGTGCCTGGCGGGTCAGGTGGTCGTGAGGGGTGCGTACCGTTCGCTGAGCCGGCGCACGTCCTGGGCGAGGCGGGGGTCGGTCGCTGCGCGCAGCGGCGTCACCGGGTGCGCCTGGGCTCCGATGACGATGCCGGTCCGGCCCGCAAGGCCGTCGTCGGTGGCGGCGATGATCGAGGGCCGGGCAGCCAGGGACGCCGGACCCGAGGTGGAGCGTTCGAACTTGCGGCGCACCAGCGGCCACAGCAGCCGCAGGGCTGGTGAGACGATCTTCGGGTCGGTCAGGGTGCCGTTGGTCATGTCGGTCGCGGCGCCTCCGGGGTCGGCGGCGAAGACGGAGACGCCCGTGCCCTCCAGTCGGCCGGCCAGTTCCAGCGTGTAGGCGAGGTTGGCGAGCTTGGCGCGGCCGTACCAGTGGAAGCCGTAGTAGCCGCCGGGTGGCTCGACGGTGTCGAAGGCCCGCTTCGCGAGCCCGACCGCGCCCGAGGTCACGTTCACGATCCTGCTGGGCGCCCCGGCTGTCAGCGTGGGTAGCAGCAGTTCCGTCAGCAGGTACGGCGAGAGGTGGTTGACGAGGAACGACGCCTCGATCCCGTCCAGGGCCCGTTGCTCCGGGAACATCGCCCCGACGTTGTTGACCAGCACGGTCAGCGGTTCGCCGGAGGCGGCATGCTCGGTGGCGATCCGGGTGGCGAGCGCGCGCACCTGGTCGAGTGAGCCGAGGTCGGTGGGCAGGAACCGCGCGGGGTGCGCCGGGTTCGTCGCGTTGATCCGGTCGAGCGCCTGGGCGCCGCGGTCGGCGTTGCGTCCGACGACGGTGACTGCGAACCCGGCGTCGGCCAGTCCCAGAGCCGTCTCCAGCCCGATGCCGGCCGTCCCCGCCGTGACCACGGCTGTCTTCGTCATGTGCCCCTCCATCCAGTCATGCGGATAGCTTATCCGCTTGATGGGAACCGTAGCACACAATCGGATGATCTATCCGCTTGGTGGTGCCGGCAGGGACGCGTCCTGCTCGCGGGCGACGCCGCGCACATCCACTGCCGTGCTTGTTCGACCTGACGGCATAGTCGCCTGGGCAGGTGATCGCGGCCCCGCTCGGGAAGCGTTCGAGCGGGCCGCGAGCCGACGGTTCGGCAGTCCGGCAAGGTGAATCCGGAGAACGGCCCGACCAGCGGCCTGAGGGCCTGTAGGTTGAGCCGGCCGTACAGACCCTGCTGATGTCCGAACTGGTGGTCGTGGAGCCTTGGAGTTCAGCCGGCGTGCGGCTCCGGGTCGGCGCAGTGCG
The DNA here is from genome assembly GCF_055559155.1 of Kitasatospora sp. NPDC024654. Taxonomy (NCBI): domain Bacteria; kingdom Bacillati; phylum Actinomycetota; class Actinomycetes; order Kitasatosporales; family Streptomycetaceae; genus Kitasatospora; species Kitasatospora sp. NPDC024654. The sequence goes on along the minus strand of NZ_JBVHLF010000002.1, from coordinate 59,017 downwards.
GGGCCAGCTTCGCGACGCACAGCCCCGCCGCCGCGCAGCAGGCGATCAGCGCCGGCCAGGGCAGCTGTGCTCCGGACGAGAGGAGCCAGACCAGCAGGCCGGGAGCCACCGCGCTGCCGATCCCCCAGGACAGTTGGTACGCCGCCAGGTAGCGGCCCGAGCCGTGGGCGGGTGCGGTGACCACGGCGAGCGCGTTGATCGTCGGTGCGTACAGCATCTCCGCCAGGGTCAGGGCGCACACCGCGACGACGGCGCCCGGAAGGACCAGCCGCGCGGGCGCTGCGTTCAGCAGCCACAGGCAGGTAAACGCCAGTGCCCAGGCCGCTGCCGCCGCCTGGACCACGCGCGTGTGGCGGTGGCCGGCGGTGCGCTTGGTCACCGTGGTCTGGGCGGACAGGACGAGCAGGGTGTTCAGGGTGAACAGGACGCCGCCGATCCACGCGGACTGGTGGAGCACAGCGGTCAGATACACCGCGACGAGCACCGACAGCACGTTCATACACAGGACGAGCAGGATGTTCGTGCCGTTGATCAGCAGCAGCCGTCTGTCCCGCAGCACCTGCGCGTATCGAGCGGGCTCCGTCGCCTCGCCGCTGTCCGCGCGGGCCCGCACGGACAGCGGCAGGCTCCAACTGCCGATCACCGCCGCCACGGTGAGGAAGCTGACCGCGTTGACCGCCGCCAACAGCGGATACGCCCAGGCGCGGCCGAAGCCCACCAGGATCGCTCCGCTGAGCCCGCCCAAGCCGTAGCCGGCGTTTCGGAACGCGCTCTGCAGCGCGAACCAGTGAGCCCGCTCGTCCGCGGGCGCGACAGCGCCGACCAGGCTGACCAGCGCCGTCCAGCAGGTGCTCTGACCGACGGCGGTGACGAATGCCGCTGTTACCAGTTCCCAGGCGCCGTCGACGCGCAGATAGGCCGCGAAGGCCGCCGCGCTGACCAGGTTGCCCGCCATCAGCACTGCCCGCGGCCCGAACCGGTCGATCAGCGGGCCGACGGCCAGAGGTGTGGCCAGGGCCAGGAGGCTCGCAGTGGTCAGGCCCGCGCCGATCGTCGGGAGCGGGATCGCTGTGGTGTGCAGGAAGTACAGCACCGCGAAGGGCCGGAACAGACCGGACCCGGCGCCGTCCACGACGAGCGCGACCAGCAGCGGCCACTGTCCCGCACGTGCGGTGATACCCGGGCTCATGCCGGCCACAGCCCCCTTGCCGACAGCCGGTCCCGTGCACGCGCCAGTTCCGACAGCGAGGGACCCAGATACATCCGGACGTACCCGCCGGAGGCGGTCTCCGCGACGCGGGCAAGCGGCCAGGCGTCGGAGAGCACGACCCCGCATTCGAGGACCGCGCGCCGCAGGTACTCCTCGACGGTGACGCCGTCCGGCACGGGGTAGAGCACGTACGGCGCGGCCGGACCCGCGGTCGTACGGGCCCGCACCGGGGGCGGCAGCCAGCCCAGCACGGCCGTGCGCTTGGCGGCTGTCTCCTCGCGTTGCCGGTCGAGATGGGCGTCCACCGCGGCCCGGTCGGACAGCCAGGCGGCCATCGCCCACTGCAGGTGGATGGCGTAGTTGAACGTGTGCTGCGGCCGTACCTCGTTGACCAGGTCGTCGAGCGGGCCCGGTTCGGCGATGACGGCGCCCAGGGCCCAGCCGTTGCAGCCGAACTGCTTGCCCAGCGAGCGCACGCCCAGCCACGGGACCGGGGAAGGGTCGCCGTCGAGCCGGTCGAGCAGGATCCGCAGGGCCGAGGTGGCCGGCTCGGAACACATGCCGTAGTAGGCGTCGTCGACCAGGATCGCGGCGTCACGCTCGATCGCCACGTCGATCATGGTCGCCACCAGGTCGGGCGACCAGTTCGCGCCGGTGGGGTTGTGCTGGGCGTTGAGCACGACGAGCGCGAGATCGTCGATCGACGCGGCGGCGGCTCGGACGGCCGAGGGGCCGGGACCGCCCTGCTCGGCCGGGTCGAAGGGCACGTAGGCGCTGGCGAAGCCCATCGGCTCGAACACGCCCGCGTAGTCCCAGGCCGGCGCGACCGCCAGCACGGTGCCGCGGGGCAGGCGCGTGGCGAAGTCGCGCATGGCACTGCGGGTGCCGGTCCAACCGACCGCCAGTTCCCAGGAGTCGTCCTCGGGAAGGCGCTGGGTGTCGGCCACGTAGTCCTTGAGGACCCGGCGCAGCAGCGGCAGCCCGTACATCGAGAGCTGGTAGCCGTGCGAGTAGGCAGGCACGTCCCGCAGCGCCGCCTGCAGAGCGGCGGGCGTCTGGTTCCAGGTCTCGCCGAGGCTGAGCATGATCGGCTCGCCCGCGGGCGAGCCGGAGTCGAGGTACGTCCTGAGCCACGCCACGTCGCGCAGCCGGTTGGGCGCCACGCTGTCGGCGATCAGCTGCCGCAGCGGCGAAGCCGTCGGAGTGCCGGTCACGCCGTCACCGACGTGGCGCGCCGGGTCGTGTGCAGGACCGGCTCGGGGTTGGGGTGGCCCGGGCGGAACAGCAGGATCGAGTAGCCGCAGTAGGACAGGTTCTCGTCGAAGAGCTCGTAGAAGTGGGCCAACCGCTCGCGCAGCGCGGCCAGTTTGTCGGCCGGCTGGTCGCGCAGGTGCGGCTCGCGCATCACGGAGGCGACGTACCGGGCGATGGTCTCAGGGCTCTGCCGGACGTATTCGTAGGGCTCGTCGGCGATCAGGCTCACGCCGGCCCGCGAGAACGCCTCCACCCAGTAGTCCTCGCTGGTCACCGGCAGCGGTACGCCGATCGCCTCTTCCACGGCGGTGCGCAGTGGCTCCGGCGGGGTCTCGCGGTAGTAGATCGGCACCGCTGCCAGGACGCCGCGCGGAGCGAGCACACGGTAGTACTCGTCGACGGCCCTGCCGTGGTCGGCCATGAACGAGGTGACGTTGCTGCAGAACACCAACTGGAAGGAGTCGTCGGGGAAGGGCATGCCCTGGCCGTCGCCGAGGACGAAGGTCACGTTGTCGATGCCGGCGGCCTGTGCCTTGGCGGTGGCGAAGGCGTTGGACAGCGGGTTGACGTCCAGCCCGGTGACCGGCGCGTCGAGCCAGCTGGCCATTTCGATGGTGGTGTAGCCGGTGTTGCTGCCGACCTCCAGCACCGGCTGCCCGGGACGGGGACGCGCCAGTTCCAGCACGCGGCGGACGGTGGCGCCGCCACCGGAGGGCATGTTGGGCTCGTTGGTCAGGCCGACGAGGCTGGAGAAGTCCAGCGCTCGGATCTCGGCGACGGACAGCTGCTCGACGGCTTCGGCGCCGGTGGCGGTGATAGTGGCGTTCATGAGGACTCCTGAGTCGGTACGTAAGGGGTCAGGACAGGGTGAGCGGGGACGGGATGCCCAGCTCGACGGCGACGGCGCCGACGGCCGTGGTGCGCAGGTTGACGTTGCTGAGCTTGTGGAGCGCGGCCTCGCGGGTCATGGCTCCGATGCGGACGTGGTGGGCCATCTCGTAGACGTACGGGTGGTAGCCGAACTTGCGCATGTGGTCGACGATCAGCAGTCCGTTGAGCCGGCAGTTGGTGGAGCACGAGTCGGTGTCCTTGGGCGCCCGCCAACCGTGCCGCTCCAGGGTCTTGAGCACGTCGGCCTCGGTGTATCCAGCGGCGTACAGCGGGTTGACCAGGCCGATCGGCAGCTCGCCGGAGTCCCTGGTCCAGGTGTCCAGGTCGGCGGAGAGCTCCGGCGCGGCGGCGCGCACCGGATCGAGGTTGCGGCCTATCACCTCGCGTAGGAACGCCGCCGGGACGAACGCGGCGTCGGTGAGCTGGCCCGGCGTCCAGCCGCCGGCCAGCAACGGAACGCCGTACGAGGCGGCCGTGCGCATACCGGCGGCGAACACCATGCCGATGCACGAACCGCACGCCGCAGTCGAGTACTTGACCGTCTCCGGACCGAAGGCGCTGGTCAGGGCGCTGCGGTAGACGCCGTGCATGACGCGCCGCTGCGGCCGCACGATGATGTGGTCGGCGCCCACGCTGTCGAGCACCGAACTCATGTTGGCCGCGGTCACCTTGGACAGGAAGCCGTTGTCCAGCGTCAGCGCCAGGACCCGCAGACGGTGCTTCTCGACCAGGTGGATCAGCGACAGCGAGCTGTCCTTCCCACCGCTGTAGAGCAGCACGACGTCGTGGTCCCGCCCGGCACCGGTGCGCCGGCACTCGGCGAGCACGGTGTCGACCTGCCGCTCGGAGTCGTCCACACGCTGCGCCTCGGACCGGCAGTACTCGCAGACGCCGTCGGCGTCGAACCGGGCGTCCGGGAAGTTCTCGGGCAGGACGCAGCGGGCGCAGACGGCCTGGTCGGTCTGGACGACGACGGCGCCGTCGACGTCGGTGAAACGGGCGCCGCTCATGGCGTGCTCCTAGGGGTGAGGGTGGTGGCGGGCTCCAGCAGGGTGAGCTCGCAGGCGGTGGCGTCGAGCAGGGCGCGGGTGCCGACCGGCAGCGTGAGCATCGGCTCGGTGTGGCCGAAGTCGACGTCGACGAGGACCGGGAAGCCGCGGCCGGCCGTGACGGCGCGCACGAGGGCGTCGTAGTCGTGCGACCCGCCGGCGGCCGCGCGCGGGCCGCTGAACCGGCCGAGAACCAGAGCGGCGATCCGGTCGAGCAGGCCCGCGTCCTCCCACTGGACCAGGTGTGCCCAGACCTCGTCCGGCCCCATGCCGGTGAATTCGAGGCACAGGATCGCGCCGTCGGTATCGGGCAGGTAGGGGGTGCCGAACAGGCGGGTGGCGGTGTTGCCGCAGCCGGGCAGCAGCCATCCTTCGGCACTCCCGGGGACGAGGCAGCGCCACGCAGCGCCGCCCACGGCGCGGCGGCGGGTGTCCTCGCGGTCCCACCAGAGCGTCTCGTCCGTCGAGAACCCGGGCCCGCGCAGCGGTCTTCGTTCGGGCGCCGGGCTCAGCGCGTGTTCCAGGCAGTCGAGCGTGTACGGCCACGGGCCACCCCACTCGCCCCATTCCGAGACGAGCATCGGCCCGTGGAAGGACACAAGGCCCGCCCGGGCGAGCGTGGCCCACAGCACGGAGGTGATATCGCTGTAGCCGATGATCGGCCGTGCGGCCTCGCACACCAGCTCCCAGTCGACGTGCCGCAGGACGGCCGAGCTGGTGTAGCCGCCGGTGGTGCACAGCACGGCCCCGACCCGGTCGTCGAGCAGGAGTGCGTGCAGCTCCTCGGCGAGCTGCCGCGGGTCGGCGGCTCCGATCCCGGTGTTCGAGGCCGTCGACGGCGTCGTCACGACCTGGCGGCCGAGCGCGCTTCGGGCTCGTTGATAGCGGCGGGGAAACAGCGCAGGCGCCGGGGACGCCGGTGTCCAGAGGCCGATCGCGGCATCCGGGGCGAGGGCGTGCGGCAGCCGCGGCGAAGGCGTCGGCATGGTCAGCCCCGTTCTTCCAACGCGGCGACCGCGCGCTGCAGCCGCCTCGCCGCCTCGTCCGGGCCGAGGATTCCCGCGATGTCGTCGGGACCGAGACGTTCCCGCCCACCGGTCAGAGCGGTGATGACGCAGCGTGTCAGGGTTCCGAGATCCGCTCCGCCCTCGGCCGCGGCGGCGGCCAGGGCCGGTGCGAGCCTGCCGCCGCCCTCGACGACGGCGGCGCCCCGGAGCAGCACGGCCGTGACCTGGTCCGCGTGTTTGGCCGGGAACATGCCCGGCTCGGGCCGGGGGGCGGGGGCGAAGGCGAACCGCAACAGCTCGGTCCCGTCGGCGGCCCTCGTCATCCGGGGACGCACCGCGGGCAGCGCCCGGGCGACCACCGTGTGGGCGGTCGGCGCCGCTGGTGGGAGGTCCGCGGCGATCCGCGCTGCGAGGACCGCGGCCACCTCGGCGTCGGGGGCCGCCCGTTGCAGGTAGCGGCGGTTCGTCCAGGCGAGCTTGTCCCGGTCCTGCTCGATGACGTCCTTGCGGCTGACCCGGCGGTAGTCGAAACCCGCGATCAGCTGGTCGAGGGTCCTGATGTCCGCGTCGCCGGGGTATCCCTGGCCCAGCATCGCGTAGTAGTTGATGACGGCCTGCGGCAGGTAGCCGTCGCGGCGGAGCTCGTCCAGGTAGATGCCGGCGCCGGTCGGCAGGAACTGCTCGTTGAGCCCGAAGTCGCCCGCCCGCACCAGCGGGAAGTGCAGGTACACCGGGCGGGGCAGGCCGAGCGCGTCGTGCATGACGGCCTGCGGCGCCATGTTGGCGACGCCCTCCGAGCCGCGCAGCACGTGGCTGATCCGCATGTGGGAGTCGTCCACGACGACGGTGAGGTGGTAGGTGGGCCAGCCGTCCGGGCGGCTGATCACGTAGTCGCTGAGCTGTTCGGCCGCGATCACGACGTCGCCGCGGATCAGGTCGTGCGAGACGATCTGCCCGGAATCGGGGACGCGCAGCCGTACGCTCGGCACGATGCCCGACGCCTCGGCGGCACGCCGCTGCGCGGCGCTCAGGTCGCGGCAGCGTCCGTCGTAGGGCCGTCCGCCCTCCTGCCGGGAGCGGGCGGCCAGTTCATCCAGTCGTGTGCGGTCGCAGTAGCAGTGGTACGCCTTGCCCTCGTCGAGCAGCTTCTCGATCGCCTCCCGGTAGAGGTGCAGGCGCTCGGACTGGCGGTAGGGGCCGTAGTCGCCGCCCACCTCGGGACCCTCGTCCCAGTCCAGCCCCAGCCAGCGCATCCCCTCGCCGTAGCTCTCCAGCGCGCCGGGGATCATCCGGTCCCGGTCGGTGTCGTCGAGGCGCAGCACGAAGACGCCGTTGTAGCGCCTGGCGAACAGCCAGGTGTAGAGGATGGTCCGGGTGAAGAAGGCCGCGTAGGCCACCTCGCCGTTGGGTGCGAAGCGCACCCGGACCTGGTCCAGCCCCGCTGGACGCGGCAGCGGGGCACCGTCGTGGTGTTCCATGGGTTTCCTTCTCCGCCCGGTTCAGGTCAGCGACAGCGAGGCCTGCGGCGCCGGTGCGGGTGACGTCGAGGCCTGCAGCGACTTCAGGATCTGGATGCTGCCGTGGTAGATCCCCAGCAGCATCGTGTCGTTCGGGGCGGCCGACAGCGGTGCGGAGTCCAGCACGAACGCGGCCTGCCCGTCCCGCAGCGGTACCGGCGTGAGCTGGCCGATGTCGACCAGGAAGTCGTGCAGCCACTGCGGAATCCGGACCCCGCGTCGGCGGGTCTCATCCCGGATCCCGTCGGCGAGCGACTCCACGACGGCGTCCTGGAACGCCAGCATCGTGTCGAAGTCGGAGCGCGTCGGTCGGCTGCTCTCGTCGAGGCCGGCGTACAGGAACTCGGCCGCCTCCCGCATGATCCGGGTGGCGGTGCCCTCGCGGGCCAGCCGGACCAGGATCGCCTGGTAGTGCGGGTGTTCCGGTACACCGTCGGCGTCGAGGTACGGGCCGACCAGGGCGGAGTCGAACAGGGCGGGGTCCTCCCAAGCCAGCCGCTGGTTGGCGGCCAGCTCCCGGACGGCCGGGTCGGTGCAGTACTCGCGCAGGTACTCCACCAGACGCTCCGCCAGGTCCACCACCCTGACGCCGCTGCGCCGGGAGAGCAGCCGCAGCGGCGAGCGCATCAGGCAGCCGTGGAAGACGGCCAGCGCCAACCGGATGTCGAGGCCGTACTTCCAGTCGGCCTGTGTCATCCGGTCGTGGGAGACCACGAACTCGGCCTCCATCTCGGGGTTGGTGATCTGGTAGGGGAACATCCGGGTGACCAGGCCGTGCTTGTCGCGGAAGGTCTCCGTCGTGTACTCGGTGTTGTTCAGCAGCAGCAACGGGTAGACGACGGGGTGTCCGCCGGAGTCGATGACCTCCTCGACGCTGGCCAGGTGCGTCGCCAGCGTCTCGCCGGGCAGGCCCCAGATCAGCTCGGTGTAGGTGGGGATGCCGTGGTCCTGGAACTCCTTCTGCAACGCGTGGTAGTAGGAGGTCCGGATGTTGGAGCGCTGCGCGATCTGCAGCACCTCGGGCGTGAACGACTGCGCGGACAGCGTCACCGCCGCGATCAGCTGGTGGGAGAACAGCAGCTTGGCCGCCTCCACCACGCGCTTGTTCGTGTTCTTGGCCCAGTTGGTGTACAGGAACATCTTCTTGTCGTGTCGCCGCAGCTCGTCCACCAGCCACTGGGCGATCTCCACGTCGCGCGGCAGGATCCCGAAGTTGGCGTCGGCGACGAAGATGGTGGCGTGCTGGGGCGCGTGCTCGACGACGTAGCTGATCTCCTGCTTGACCCGTTCCAGCGGGAACGGCCGGACCTTGGACTTCGTCGCGCCGCCCCAGTAGCAGAACGCGCACGAGTACGGGCAGCCGCGGTTGGTCTCCATGATGATCATCCGGGAGGCGGCGATGTCCTGCGCGGTGTAGACCCCGCTCAACAACGGGGATGGCAGTTCGGCCAGGTCACCGATGCGGGCAGCGGGTGGGGTGGTGACCACCTCGGCGCCTTCGCGGAAGCTGACGCCCTTGATGCCGTGCAGCGCGGTCCGGTTCTCGGCCAGCGCGCGCAGTACGGCCCGGAAGGTCAACTCGCCCTCGCCGTGGATGAGCACGTCGACCGCGGGCTCGGCGAACACCGCCTCGGTCTGGTAGCTGACGTCGTTGCCGCCGATCACCACGACGCAGTCGGGGTGGCGCCGCTTGAGCTCGCGGGCGATCAGCATGACCGCCGCGCGGTTCCAGAAGTACACCGACAGCGCCACCACGTCAGGGCGTTCCAGCTCCGCCACCCATTGCGGCAGCGAGTCCATCAGGTCCGGACTCTGGAACAGCACGTGTTTGTCGAAGCCGTAGCGCTCGGCGACGAGTTGGTCGGTCAGTGCCGCCGAGTGCAGCGAGCCGAGGATCAGGCTGTAGCGCACGTCGGGTATGGCCGTGACTTCGATCAGATGGCACGACAGCCGTGCCGTCCCGGATGCGGGCCCTGCGAGGTCGGGCATCGGAGGATCTCCTTCGCGATCGCGGGGGCGGGTCAGGGGGCGCTGATCCGGCCGTTGTGGCGCTCGACCAGTTGCAGGTCCCGGATGTCCGAGTGGTTGAGGACCCACATCAGGAAGCGCTCGACACCCATGCCGAACCCGCTTGTGCGCAACGGACGATGCTCCTTCATGCCCACGTACCAGGCGTACTCCTCCGGCTCCACCTGGTGGCGCGCCAGCGCCGCGCGTACCTGTGGCCCTCCGGTGTGCCGTTCCCCACAGCCCATCACCTCACCTGGCCCGAGCAGGAAGTCCGCGTTCAGCGCCTTCTCGCCGCTCGCATCGGTCGCCTGGTAGAAGGGCACCGAGAGGTCGTCGAAGCCGCTCAACCAGACGGCGGGACCGAACTGCTCGATCAGCCGGCGTTCGCCGGCCCGCTTGATGGTGCGCCACTCGTCACCGAACTCGAAGAACTCGCGATCGGCTCCGAGGACCTCGACCGCCTCGTCGAACGTCATGCGCGTCGTGGCGGACGCGAGGAACTTCTCGATGTGATCGGTGCTGCCGGCCGCCCGGCGGACGGGCTCGGAGAGTTCCGAGAGGATGGCGGAGGCGAGATGGCGGATGTAGGCGTCCGCGACCTCGATGACGTCCTCCAGCGAACCGGGGATCTCGGCCTCGCTGTGGAAGAACTGACTGAGATGAGTGGCATCGGCCTCTTCCCCGCGAAAACTGGGCATCAGGTAGTAGCAGCCCGCCGAGGTGAGACGACAGCCGTACTCCAACAGGAACTGCATGGAGTCAGCCAGGTAGACGGGCACTCCGAAGAGGTCCACCCGCACCGGCAGCGAGTCACTGCCCAGCCCCATGGGCGATGAGATGGAGCCGGTCGTCACCGGCAGGTGCACGGACCGCACGTTCCTGCTCCGCCAGAAGCGTGCGGTCTCGTGGCTGACGAGGTCCTGAAGGTCGACCAGAGTGCGGTAGAACGGCTCGTCCAGCACCGCGAGATAGCGCTGACCGCCTCCTGCGGTGTCGGGCTCAAGTGCCGTGTTCTTCAATGGTGTAGGCATGAGTGATCTCCATCGTGAGTCTCTCGGACAGGTCGGCCGGCCAGGGCTGCGGCCTTCTGCGGTCGGTCCGCCCACAGTCGGCGCGCGCGTCGCGCATGATCGAGCGCGCGGTCTTCAGGCGGCTCGGACGAGCGGAGGCACGGCCTCACGGGAACCGGCGGTGCGGTGGGCCTTGGCCGCCACTCAAAACTGTAGCCGCAATGATTGCGAATTGCTAGAACTGTAACCGTGGAGGTTTCGATATGGCGACATGCGTGTACGGGGAGGCAGAAGAGCGGTCAGTTCGCGGCCGCCGTACATGTTCTGACGCGCCGCGCGGCACGGATCGAGGGCGGCGCCAGTGAGTTCCGACGAACTCTCCGAGAGCACGGGTCCGCAGGATCCGGGGACCGAGCGGGCGGCTTCCAGCGGCGCCCGGAGGGCCGGTCCGGTCGTCGGGTGTTGACGGGAGGGACAGCGGGACCGTTCCCCCGGGCTGCTGCAGTGGTGAGGCGGGCGTCGGCGTGACGCGGTAGACCACGGATTTCTCTCGGATCAGCAGTCCGTAGACCACCGGGCCGATCTCGTCCTTCCGGCGGTCGCTCTCGTAGACGGCCGCGTACAGCGCTTCGCGTTGGGCCTCGTCCTCGAAGCGCCGGATCCAGACGTAGCCGTCCTCATCCTGCTCGTCGGTGAACGAGGCGGTGACCTTCATCCCCTGCGAGGTCTGGAACGGGATGGCCACGTCCTCCATGTAGCGGACCCACTCCTCACGGCGTCCGGGCCGGCTCTGGTAGCGGCGGATCTCGTAGAACATCGTGCTGCCACCACCAGGGAGAGAACGGCCGCACCGCGGCAAGCTCGTCCACTGGGCGGCCTGCTCCAGCGGGAAGACCTGCTCGACCTTCGGCGCCGGCCGTGGACGTCCCCTGTTGAATGAGGAATTCGGCGGCCCGGTCGGCGCCTTCGACCTCGAAACGCTGACGGTGCGGGCCGTCGGACGCGACGCCGAGGTCGTGCATCGCGCAGGCGGCGAACAGCAGTCGTCGTCGTAGTCCCGGCCGGCGGCCAGGTCGAGGCGGGCGGCTACCAGCCTGGCGAACAGGTAGCTGCGGGCGCTGTGGTTGTACACGGAGGGCGTGTGTACCGGCCGGATGAGGTTCACGACGGCGTCGGCAAGTGGCGTGCCGGGCAGGGTGATCAGGTCGGTGGCTGCCTCGTGGGGAGGAGGTCCGGTCATGACTTCATCGTCGCCGCGTCCCCACCTACCCGACGAGTGGCAAAATTGACCAACTTCGTTAGGATTTTGCCATGACAGTGCATCGAGTCGCGGCCCCGGCGCTGGACGGGGTCACCTCACTGCCGCCGACACCGTTATCGTGCCGGTCCCCCCGACCTCCGGACGCCACGTGCTCGGACCCTGCTCTTGCCGGAAACCTCATCCGCCCTGTTCAGGCCGCGTGTTGGTACTCGTGGAGGATGCCGCCGAGTCGGTCGGTTCGGGACCTGCGGCAGATCTTCGACGACCTGGTCCGGCTCGAGACCGACCTGTGGAACGAGATCGACGCGCGGCTCCGCCGCGACGCCGACCTGCCGCTGGGCAACCTGGACGTGATGCTCGTCGTCGGACGCACCGTCAACTGCCGGGTCAACGACATAGCCGCAGCCCTGTCCATCACCATCGGCGGCGTCAGCCAGGCCGTGGACCGCCTGGAGAAGCGCGGCCTGTGCGCACGCCGCCCCAACCCCAACGATCGCCGCTCCTCGATCGTCCAGCTCACCCCGGCCGGCCAGGAACTCACCATCACCGCCGGGGCGCTGTTCGACGAGGAACTCGAAGCCCGCCTTGCCGCCTCCCTCGACCAGAATCCAACTGGGCCACCCAGGAGGCGGTCGGATGCGCGGTTGCGCCCAGGATCCGGACCCGGCGGCTGGTGTGCTCGATCGCGGCGAGCACGTACAAGCGGGCTCCGGACAAGGCGGCCGTCTCGAAGAGGTCGCACGCAGGAGCGCGTCGGCCTGGGAGCGCGGGAAATCGATGCCGGTCCCGGTCTCGGTTGGTCCCGTACCCGGTGGTTGGCGCCGCGCTCGGGAAAGAGCGACGACACCGGGCCCGTCGGCTTTCCGTGTCCGGCCGGTGGACTGCCACCATGCTTCTGACTGGGCACGCTCAAGCAGATCACCTCCGGCGGCACCGTCCCGGTGATGAACGCCGCCGTCGGCATCGAGGTCGCCTCTGGGCTGATCGTCCTGCTGGCCCGGCCGGATGCTGTACGTCCTATAACCGGCGGCCATGGGCTACCTGGTGCGCCGGGCGACTTACCAGCCGGATGCGGAGTTGGGCGAGTAGCAGGCCCAGCGTGACATCCGCGAGCTGGTCCGCGCCGGCTGGCTGGTTGCGAAGGGTGAGGCCCAGGGCCGTTACTGCATCGCCGGCCCGGACTGCCGGAGGAGATCACCCGCGGGGTTCGCGAGCCGCTGCCGCTGCGTGATCCGTACGTGTAGTCGGTGCCGGCCCGGAGTTGCTCTGAGTCTCTCCTCGGGTTTGTGGTCGGTCAGTGGTTGCCGAGTGCGGCTTCTTCGCGGTCGAGGTTGTGCTGCAGGCGTCGCCGGGTGGTGTCGCTGATCTGGTGTTGGTCGTAGAGGCGGTGCAGTTCGGTGTTCTGGACGGCTATCACCGTGCGCCGCAGTTCGCGGTACGGGGCGTCGACGGGGCTGCCGTCCGGTCCGTCGTCGGTGCGGTCGAGGCGGGCGTTGAGGGCTCGCCGGGCCCGGTCGATGGTGGTTTCCGGCATGGCGTCCAGGGCGGCGAGCTGCTCGACGTGGTCGAGTGCGGCCTGGTTGAGCGCGTCCTGGGCGTTGGCTTCCTCGCGGGCGGTGTGTTCGGGTTCCAGGGCGAGTCCGGAGCGCTTGACCACGGTGGCCAGGGTCAGGCCCTGGACGACCAGGGTGAAGACGATGACCGCGGCGGTCAGGACCAGGACCAGGGGGCGTCCGGTCAGGGCGGTGCCGTTGTTGGCGACCAGGGGGATGGACAGGGCGGCGGCCAGCGGCATCACGCCGCGGGTGCCGGCCCAGGTGACCACGCCGGCCACCCGCCAGGACAGCCCGCCGCGGCTGGGCTTGACCGCGCGGGTCAGCGGCAGGGTGCAGATCACCCGGACCGCGACCAGTACCACGGCCACCGCGAGGGCCTGCAGTGGCCACCAGATGCTGCCCGCCGGCAGGTTCCGGACGAGTTCCGGCAGCTCCAGGCCGACGATGCTGAAGACGACGCTCTCCAGCAGGAACACCACCACTGCGTAGACGGCGTGCAGCTGGAGGCGGATGTGGGCGTCGGTGAGGCGGTGGCTGGAGCGGCTGAGGAGGACGCCCGCCACGACCACCGCGGTGACGCCGGAGGTGTGCGCGGACTCCGCGAGCACGTAGGCCGCGTACGGCGTGACCAGGGCGATCACGGTCTCCAGCACCGGCTCGGTGGTGCGGCGGCGGACCAGCCACACCAGGCCCGCGACGGCGGCGCCGATCACGGTGCCGCCTCCGCCCATGAGCAGGAACTGCCCGACCGCAGCGGGCAGGCTCACCGCGGCCCCGGCGGCAACCGCGATGCCGGCGGCGACCTTGAACAGGACCAGGGAGGTGGCGTCGTTGAACAGGCTCTCGGCCTGCACCAGCACCTGCACGCGGCCGGGCAGCGCCAGGCGCCGACCGAGCGCGGTCACGGCCACCGGGTCGGTGCTGGCGAGGATCGCCCCGAGGACGAAGGCCATCGCGGGCGGCAGGCCGGTCAGTGCGACCGCCGCGAAGCCGACGGCCGCCGCCGAGGCGAAGACCAGGCCGAACGCGAGGATGGTCACCGGACGCCACACGATCCGTAGGTCGCGCAACGACAACTCCTCGGCGGAGGCGTACAGCAACGGTGGCAGCACGACCAGCGCGATCGTCTGGGGAGCAACGTGCAGCGCGGGTACCCCGGGGATCAGCGCCACGCCGATGCCGGCCAGGACCAGCAAGGAGGGGGCGGGCACGCGCCAGTGCCGGGCGAAGGTGGCCACGGCGGTGGCCAGAACGACCAGGAGCAGGACGATTCCAACGGCGTGCACCGGTGAGAGTTCCCATCACGACGAGCGGGGTCACTGCCGCCCGATCGCTGCAGTCGTCCCCCGAGCCGACCAGGCTTCCCGGCACACCGCTGGTCATCTTATCGGGACATTAGCGGTGTGCGGCAGGGGCTTACGTGAGGCGCGGGTTCGACGGCTGCTACGCGCCCTCGCGCCGAGGCTGTAGCGCCGGGCGGCATGACGGACATGCGTGTGGTGGCTGCTGGCTGCCGGCCCGGCTCAGGCTGCTCGTGGACCTCGTGGGAGCCGCCGGTCGATGTCTGGAGCCCGTGCCGGCTCGGGGCTTGGCGGATGGGGGTGGAAAGGACTCATGTCCGTTGACCAGCCGCAGCCCTGCAGCGACCCGCCGGCCGCCGAGGAGGATCTCGTCACCGCGGTGCTGACCGCTTCCCGTGTCCTGGTGGGGATTTCCGCCCGGTCGCTGGGGGAGGTGGCCGAGTCCTTGACGCTGCCGCAGTTCCGGATGCTGGTGGTGCTCGACAGCCGTGGTGCGATGAGCCTGTCGCGGCTGGCCGAGCTGCTCGCGGTCAACCCGTCCACGGCGATGCGGATGGCGGATCGGCTGGTGGCGGCCGGTGTGGTCGTGCGGGCGGAGAGTCCGCGCAATCGGCGCGAGGTCCTGTTCTCGCTCAGCGGCGAAGGGTCACGCACGGTCGCCGAGGTCACCGACCGCCGCCGTGTGGAGATCGCGCGGGTGGTCGATGCCATGCCGCCCGAGCAGCGGGCCGGCCTGGTCGACGCGCTGCACGCCTTCGCCGAGGCCGGGGCGGCGAGCCCGCCGCCCCGGCCCGCGAACTCGACCTGCTCGGCTGGTGACCGGCCGCTGCCCCGCCCGGCGACGGGCGGGGCAGCGGGCCGTTTCCGGGACGGCCGTCCCTCACGTGGCGGGGCGGGCCTGGGGTGGCGCTGCTCAGCTGTCGCCGGCCGTGGGCTGTGCGCCTGCCCGTGGCGGGTGGGCCTTGTGCAGGGCGGTCAGGACGGACTGGTGGGTGAGCCAGCCCGTCAGGCGGGTGTGGGTGGTGTCCAGGACGGGCAGGCCCGCGCCTTCGACCTGGAGGAGGCCGCGATGCCGCCGGCCGCGCCGCAGGCGACCAGGATCCGCATCCGGTCCTCGGGGACCTCGACCACGCGGCCGAGGGTGGAGCCGAGGGCAGGGCCGATCTGCACGATCGGCCCCTCGCGGCCCACCGAGCCGCCACCTCCGATGCACAGCGCGGAGGCCAGCGACTTCACCAGGGCGACCTGCGGGGCGATCCGCCCGCCCCGCCGGGCCACGGCGTACATCACCTCCGGCACCCCGTGCCCGCGCGCCTCCCGTGCGAAGCGCTGTACCAGCGGCCCGTACAGCAGGCCGGCGACCACCGGGGCCAGCAGCACGAACCAGCGCCCCAGGCCCGGCACGTGGGGGTTGGCCGCGTGCCCGGCGGCCGCGTAGTCGGCGTGACCGGACAGCGCCAGGGTGAACGTCCTGATCATCCAGCGGAAGGCGATCGCCCCCAGCCCGGCTCCGGCGCCGACCAGCAGGGCCAGCACGAGCAGGCCGGTCTTGGCCTCGCGCAGCGCGAAGGGTACGGCGTCGGGGCTGCGGCGCGCGGGTGCCGGAGGGCGGGGAGAGGGGAGGGCGGTGGTGTCAGCGGACACGTTTGCATTATGCAAAACATATCGTCGGAGCGCGCAAGGGGCGTCTCGTCCCGCGGTCGGCGCACGGGGTCTCCCGAGGCTCGCAGTGTGCGCCCGCGCTCGCCAGTACGCCCCCTCGGCACGCGCCCATCGCCCGCCGGGCATGGCGGCAGCAGGCCCGAACCGTCGAGCGTCAGCTCAACACCACCCGCGAGGTCTGGAGTGCCCTCGACGAAACCGTCGAGCACGCGGCCGGCCCGACCGCGTGCTCTGTGCCCTCTACGCGGTACACGACCGCCCTGGGTAACCGGTGCGCCGCGCCACCGGCCAGGCCGGCGCCGGCTTGAGGGAGTGGTGCACGTGACATCCGCGAACCCGTACGCGCACGGGACCACTACGTGCGCCGTGCTCAAAGCCCGACGGGTCGCGATGCTCGGGGCCGCGCCGAGGGGTGCGACCCCGCGTGCTGGTCAATCGTCGAACCGGTAGACGAAGCCGGCCGGCGGCATCGTGCCCACGGTCGACAAGGTGCGGGCGGCGAGCGCGGCGAAGACCCGGGTGCTGGCGGCCATGCGTTCCAGCAGCGCCGAGACCGGTTCGGGCACGGTGGCCACGCCGTTGGCGTAGTCGGTGACGTAACCGACCAGGGTGACGGGCAGCTCCGCCTCCCCGGCGAGGACCACTTCGGGCCCGGCGGTCTGGCTGACCGCGGTCACCCCGGCGGCGGCCAGGGCGCGGATCTCGCTGCGGGTGTTGAACCTGGGCCCGTCGACATGCCCGTAGACGCCGCCGTCCACGACCTGGTCGTGGGTTTCGCGGGCGGCTTGCAGGACGGTGCCTCGCAGCGGTTCGCTGAACGGTCCGGCGTCCAGGATCCAGTGTCCGCGCCCCTGCTGGCCCGGGGTGTCGAACCAGGTGCAGGGGCTTCCGTCGGGCAGGCGGTTGGAGGGGAAGTACAGGTCGTCGAAGACCACCAGCGACCCCGGCGCCGCGGCCGGGTCGACGGTCCCGCACACGGTGAACGACAGCAGCGCGTCGACCTTCAGTTCCAGCAGGGCGGCCAGGTTGGCGCGGTGGTCGACCTGATGGGACAACAGCCGATGGCCTTCGCCGTGGCGGGACAGGTGCACCACGTCGACCCCTTCGATGGTGCCTTCGGTGACGTCGACCGGCCCGTAGCGGGTGTCGACGCTCCTGGGCGTCGCGTGCTCGTGGAACGGCCAGCGGTAGCTGCCGGAGCCGGTGATGATGCCTACCCGCATGTGCGCTTCTCCGTGGGTCGCAGGACAGTTGGTCGGTCGTGGTGGCTGCTGGCGGTGGCCCGGCGGGTTCCGGCGCGGACCCCGATGAGGGGCCGCAGGCGGTGCGGTGCGGTGTTCTCGCCGGGGGCGAGGATCGCGTGCTGGACCCGGGGCGGCCGACCGCGTGGGCGACAGGGCCGCGCCGCTCGCGCGGAAGCGGGCCTTCGGTGGGGTTCATGCCGACCTCCCCGTGTTCGCCTACTGGGCGTGTGTTGCTTGTCGCTCGGCATCGCGGATGGCGCGAGCGGCGTTGATGAGCCCGATGTGGCTGAAGGCTTGGGGGAAGTTGCCGAGGGCCTCCGCTGTGGTGGTATCGGTTTCCTCGGCCAGCAGGCCGAGGTCGTTGGCGTGTGCGAGGGCGGCCTGGAAGACGTGTCGTGCGCGGGTGGTGTGGCCGGTGAGGGCGAGGGCTTGGGCGAGCCAGAAGGTGCACAGCAGGAACGCGCCTTCTTCTCCCTGAAGTTCGTCGGTGAGGTAGCGGCGGACCAGGCCGTGGTGGTCGGTCAGGTGGGTGGCGATGGCCAGCACGGTGGACTGGACGCGGGGGTCGTGCGGCGGCAGGAAGCCGACGATGGGCAGCATGAGCGCGGAGGCGTCGAGGTCGTCGCTGTCGAATGCCTGGGTGAAGGCGCCCAGTGCGGGGTTCCAGCCGCGTTGTTCGATGGCTTGGCGGATCCGGTCGCGCTCGTGCCGCCAGTGGGGCAGGCGCTCCTCGGCCTGGAGGGCGGGGGCCATGGCGATGGCGCGGTCCAGGGCGACCCAGCACATCAGTTTCGAGTGGAGGAAGTGTCTGCTGGGTCCGCGTCTTTCCCAGATGCCCTGATCCGGTTGGCTCCACCGCCGGGCGGCTGTCTCGGCCGCCTGGAGCAGGAAGGTGCGGGTGGCCGGGTCGAGGGGGTCAGCGGGCGGGAGGGTCTGGTGGGCGGCGTCGAGGAGTTCGCCGTAGACGTCGAGTTGGCGTTGGCGCCAGGCGTCGTTGCCGATCCGAACGGGGCCGCTGTTGCGCCAGCCGGTCAGGTGGGGCAGGAGCCGTTCGCTCAGGTCACGTTCGCCGCCGATGCCGTACATGATCTGCAGGTCGACGCCGCGGTCGAGTGGGGTTGCCGCGGCCCGGGCGAGGAAGCCGAAGAAGCGGTTCTTCTCCTTGTCGCAGGCGGCTGTGGAAAGCGCCTGAATGGTGAAGCTCGCGTCGCGGACCCAGGTGTAGCGGTAGTCCCAGTTGCGCGTTCCGCCCGTCCTCTCGGGCAGGGAGGTGGTGGGCGCGGCGACGATCGCCCCGGTGGGAGCGAAGGTCAGGGCTCGCAGCACGCGTCCGCTGTGGCCCACCTCGTCCTGCCAGGGGCCGACGTAGCCGCGGTGGAGCTTCGACCAGGAACGCCAGCCTGCGATGGTGTCGGACGTGCGGCGCCGGATCCGCCCCGCCCGCCAGCCCACCGACTCGCTTTCCCATGCCGGCCCGACGTGCAGGGCGAATCCGAGGCGGTGCCCCGCCGGGAGCGGGATCCGGCCGTGCGCTGTGGAGCCGCTCACGTGGAGGTCGACGGGGCTCGACAGCAGCAGGACATGGGCACCCCCGTAGGCCGCGATCCCACCTCGCCCGGCTGACAGGAGTGGGTGGACGAGTCCGAACTCCGGGCGCGGCGCGTAGGAGATCTCGATGTCCACCCGCCCTTCGGTGCAGGTGATCTGCCGCAGGAGCACACCGGGCGAAGCGGTGCCGAGCGCGTGCCCGCGTTCGCGCCGCCCCAGAGCGAGGGCATCGTGCAGGACCGCCGTGCCCTCGGTCGTGCGGAAGGTCGTCTCCAGCACGAGGGTGTCCCGGACGTAGCGGCGGCTGATGTCGACCGGGCCGGTGGGGCGGATGGACCAGTGGCCGGCGTCCTCGTCGAGGAGTCGGGCGAAGATCGCCGGGCTGTCGAACCTGGGCAGGCAGAGCCAGTCCACCGAGCCGTCGGAGGTGACCAGCGCGGCCGAGCGGCAGTCGGACAGCAGGGCGTGGTCACCGATCGGTCGCGCGCTCATGCGCCGCAGCCCGTCCGCCTCGGGCCGGACGCGGCCCGGCCAGGACGACTTGAGCGCTCGCCTGCGCCGCAGGTCTCTCCAGGTGCTTGACGAGTGTCATCGATCCCGGCCTCCCTGCACGGCGGATTCACCACCAGCCAATCAGCACGATCGGTGGATCGCACGTGCCGGCCGCCGGCGGTTGCGCCGACCGGGTGGCACGATCCGGTGCCGCGCTCGGCGTCTGGCCGGCGTGGGCAGCCCCGCCTCAGCGACGACGGCCCGAGGTCGAGTCCTGGCGGCCGAGGGCGAGGAAGCATCGGTTGCCGCGTCTCCACTGGTCGGTCACGCTGAGCGCCAAGTCCTCGGCGATCCTGTGGAGCGCTGGTGCTCCCAGGCGTGCCCAGGGAAAGGGCGGGCCCTGGTGGCCGTGGTTGTCTTCGAGCTGGGCGGTGCAGCGCTCCTCGACATCATCGTCGGGGTCGGCCTCGACGAGGAGGACACCCGTTGGGGCGGTGAGCTGAATGCAGCGGCACAGCAGGGCGCGCGGGTCGCCTCCGATGCCGATGTTGCCGTCGTTGAGCAGGACGGTCCGCCAGTCTCCCTCGGCCGGTAGCCGGTCGAAGACCGATCGGCACAGTGCGATTCCGCCGAGGGCGGTGGTGTGGGCCACCGCGCGGGGGGTCACGTCGACGCCGAGCGCGAAGACCCCGCGACCCAGGAGCGCCCTGCACAGCCGGCCTGGTCCGCAGCCTACGTCGAGAACGGGGCCGACGCAGTGTTCGAGCATCAATTCGTCGGCCACGGTGGGCTGCGCGAACCAGCGGTGCACCGGCATCCGGATCCGGCGCCCGTCCCCCAAGCGCAGGTACACCGGTTCGTGACCGGTTCGCAGGGCCAGTGCGTAGGGGTCCTCCCCGGTGTGGGACGGCCCGTCCTCGTCGGTCGTCACGGTGCGGCGCCGTGACCTGGTGCGGGTCGTTCCTCGTCGGCGCGGGCGGCCCGCCGGACGCGGCGGAGCTTGAGAGCGAAGGCCAGCGCGGAGACGGCGAAGAGCGCGGCGGTGATGGCCAGCCAGCGGCCGAGGTAGATGCCTTCGGGCAGTCGTGCGGCATCGGGGTAGGGGATCGACAGGTCGAGGATGAGGGGGAACCAGACGAGCAGGAGAACGCCGGAGAGGAAGGCCGGCACGCGCAGGTAGTTGATCCACGGCACCCGCGGTACGCGGGGCGCTCGATGCCGCAGGACGGCCTGTCCCGACAGGTCGGCGAGTGAGTACAGGGGCAGCAGGATCAGGTCGTGGAGGATCGCCGCCCCGACGAACCAGATCGCGACCTCGAGCGGGCGGACGGCGAACAGACGTACCAGGGCGTAGCCGGTGAGGGCGAACGAGGCGATCAGGACGAGGAGGTGGAGGGGGCTGGAGCCGTACCAGCGGACGAAGCGCGTCATGGTCAGGTCCTGAAGGTGAGTCGGTGCACCCACTTGGTGTTGTTCACGCCGGGGTTGGCCGGGACGATGACGCGGGCCGGGTATCCGTGGTCGAGCGAGAGGTCCGCGCCGTTGACGCGCAGGGCGAGCAGCGATCGGGGGTCGTGGATCTGGTTGCCCCGCAGGACCACCGAGCTGTAGGGGCCGGGTGGTTGGACGGATTCCACCAGGACGCTTCCGGCGTCGGGTAGGCCCGCCAGGGTGGCGAGGTCGGTCAGCCGGAGGCCGCGCCAGTGCTGGTCGGAGGTGGACCAGCCCTCCACGCAGGCGATCGGCAGGGCGGCGGCGTGCTGGGGCATCGCGAGGAGCTGTGCGCGGGTGAGGACGAGCGTCGGCCCCGGGCCGTGGATCTCCAGTCGCCAGTCGGGGCCGACGTGCGCGGGGGCGACGCCGACGGCCGCGGCGGTCTTGTTGACCTGGAAGCCGTTCGGGCCACCGCCCGGGTCGCGGTTGTGCGGCGCGAGAAGGGCGGTGCTCCGCAGCCGGCCGCCGATGCTCTGTCCCGCGGTGACCACCAGGAGGAGCAGCGATCCGCCCCCCACCATGGCGAGTGCGCCGCGCCGCGCCATCGTCGGCGCCGCGGGCTCGATCGGGACCAGGCCGTCCGGGTCGGCCGGCTCCGGCCGGGTGTCGTCGAGGCCGGTGCGCAGCTCCGTCAGCAGGTGGCGGGAGCGCAGCGCGCGGGTCATCCGGCCGAGTTTGAGGCACACGTGGACGACGAAGGCGGCGATGAACACCCAGGCGCCGTAGAAGTGCAGGGTGTAGAAGGAGCCGGGGAAGATGTAGTAGAGCTGGATGTTGAGGATCCCGGTGACGAACTCGAAGACGACCCCGCCCACCAGTGCCAGCAGTGACAGCCGCTCCAGCGCGTGGGCGGCGCTGCGGGCCGGCGGCCACTCGAAGAGCTTCGGGATCACCGACCACAGTTTGGCCAGCACCACCGGCACCAGGACCACGCCGAGGGTCACGTGCACGCCCTGGGTGAGCCGGTAGAGCCAGTAGGGATGTGTGGGCCAGTCGAAGAGGTAGAAGCCCAGCAGGCCCTTGTCCGGGGTCTGGTCGTTGAGTGCGCCGAGGCCGGGGTTGTAGGCGGCGTAGGACAGCGCGCCGGTCACGAAGAGGACCGGGATGCCGATCAGCAGCACCAGGCCGAAGACGGAGGTCAGCCAGGGCCCGCGGATGGGGCTGCGCCAGAAGGCGGGACGGAACGGCCCCGGGGGCGCAGGGGTCTGCTCGATTCGCCGCACGAGGGCCCGGGCACGAGCGGCTGCCTCGGTGGTCCGTGCCGCCGCGGCGGCGCGAACGCGTTCGAGGCGCCCCCGCGCGTGCCCCTCGTCCGAACTCGGGCGCCGCGGCCCGTCGGAGCCCGGGGCCGGCGGCCGTCCGCTACTGTCCATCGGCTGCCTCCGCTGTCCCCGGGCCGGCTTTCGAAGGGGTGGTTCGAGCTCCGGCACGCCGTCAGTGCCCGTCAGGTCGTCAGCTCCAACCTGGCACAGGTCGGGGCGGCTTTCCGTGTCCGGCGTGCATGCGGGTGTCCGTCGCCAGCCGAACGGTCGAACCGGCGCTCCGCAGGGCTCGACGGGTCCCCACACGGTGGCCTCATGATGGTGGGGTGCGACGCCTCAGCACACGGTGCAGTGCCTCCGCCCGGCCCGGCCGCACGGTGCCGACCAGGGAGGTGTGCTGGTTCGTCGGGATCGGCGTCGCCTCCACGGTGGCCCAGGCATTGCTGTACTGGGTTCTGCGCCACTGGTCGCCGCCCGTCCTGGCCAACTTCGCCTCCCTGCTCGTCGTCACCGTCCTCAACACGGAGGCCAACCGCCGGCTGACCTTCCGCGGCTCCGCGGTCCGGGCCCTCCAAGCGCACCTGGCCGCAGGTGGCCTGTTCGTCCTGGCGTACCTGGTCACCTCTGGCGCTGTCCTGCTCTTCCGGCACTACCGGCCCGCCGCCTCACCAGCGGCGGAGCTCCTGGTGCTCGCACCGAGCTTCGCCCTGGTGACCGTGGTGCGCTTCACCGTCCTGCGGATGGTCGTCTTCCGACGCCGCCACCGATGACCCCTCGCGCCCGATGTGGCGCCGCCGCCGTCACGATGCTCCTGGCAGACAGTGTTGCAACGACTGGTTGAACTTGGTGAATACAGCCGTGAGGCCTACAACCACCTGTGTGATCGGCTCGGCGTCGTCCAGTCCATGGGACGTGTCGGGTCGGCGCTGGACAACGCGGCGGCTGAGAGCTTCCACTCCACGATCAAGGTCGAGCACATCCACCGGCACCGCTTCGCCACCCGGACCGAAGCCCGCTTGAAGATCGCGACCTGGATCACGGGCTTCTACAACATCCGCCGACGGCACAGCGCGGCTGGCGGCCTACCGCCCGTGGACTTCGAACGGATCATCAGCAAGGCACGAGCCGAGGCCCGTCAGGAGGCCAAGGCCGCACAGCGGAGGACTCCACGGCTACAGGGGATTGACAACCGTGGCATCCCCCGAACGGGTGACGGGCGGTCAGCGCACGTCGCGCGGGCGGAACTGGACGCTGATCCGCGGGCCGACCGGTCGGGCGGTCTTCGGCACCGCGTGCTCCCAGGTGCGCTGGCAGGAGCCGCCCATCACCAGCAGGTCGCCGTGGCCCAGCGACCGCCGCACGGTGGGACCGCCGCCGTGCCGGGGGCGGAGCAGCAGCGGGCGTGGTTCGCCGACCGAGAGGATCGCGACCATGGTGTCCTCGTGGGCGCCGCGGCCGATGGTGTCGCCGTGCCAGGCGACGCTGTCCCGGCCGTCGCGGTAGTAGCAGAGGCCGGCGGTGCGGAAGGGCTCGCCCAGCTCGGCGGCGTAGTGCGCGCTGAGCGCCGCGCGGGCCTCGGCCAGCACGGGGTGGGGGAGCGGGTCGTCCTCTCCGTAGTGGGCGAGCAGCCGGGGGACGGCCACCACCCGCTCGTACATCCGGCGCCGCTCGGCCTGCCAGGGGACGTGGACGACGAGGTGTTCGAACAGGGCGTCGGCGCCGCTCAGCCAGCCCGGCAGGACGTCCAGCCACGCGCCCTGGCCGAGCACCGTCCGGCGGGCGGCGCTCAGCGGGCCGAGGCCGAGCTGGTCGGCCGCCGCGAAGAGCGATCCCTGGAGGTGAGTGGTCATGGCATCAGGGTACGCCCGAATGGGAACGAGTGTTCGAACATGCGGGCATGTGTGCGGGCCTCCGTACAGCTGTGCGGTGCCTGGTGGCGGTCGGGATCGGCTGTCCGGATCGGCCCTCGGGGCACCCGTCGGCCGCGCTAGATTCGGTGCGGGCAGACCGAGGCGAGGAGGCCGTCGTGCACGAGCTGGAGCCGGAGCTGGAGACCGCGGAGGACGACCCGCAGCGCTGGTGGGAGGCCGACGCGGCGGTGCTCGGTCCGGCCGCCGCGCTGGACGTGGCGATGTACTGGGCGCGACGGATGGCGGACTGGTCGGCCGGGCACGATCCGCGGGTGGCGGGTGCCGACCTGGAGGCGGTCCGGACCCTGCTGGGGCTGGCCGTCTACCGGTCCGCACAGCTGGAGGGGGTGGCCGATCCGGGTGGGCTGCCCACCCTGATGCCGATGATCATGCTGTCCCGGAGCAAGGCGCCGTCCACCGCGGCGGTCCGGCCGCTGGGTCACCTGGGTGCCGGCCGGCTGCGGCTGGCCGACCGGGAGCGGATCCGGGCCGCGCTGGCGGACCCGGATCCGGCGGTGTTCGAGACGTTGCGCAAGGAGACGGTGATGGTCCTGGTCTCCAACACCGACCACGCCCGCACGGTGCTGGGGATCCGGAGCAACGACAGCGCGGTGTGGACCGAGCGGCCGCTGATCCCGCTCGCCTCGCGGCACCTGGAGCTGCCGGACGCGGACCTGGCCTGGGACTGGTACAGCGCGGCCTGAACGCCGCCGGGCCTCAGGCCTGACCGGTGTCGAAGCGGCTGATCCGGCCGTCGGCGATCTCGAACTGCCAGCGGGTGCGCATCTCGCCCCAGGTCTCGTTGGTGAAGCGGGCGACCAGCTTCCGGCCGTCCTTCGACTCCTGCTCGACCGCCATCCGGCCGTTGGAGGAGAAGATCTCCCGGTCCACCCAGGCATCGAGGTCGCGGTCGCTGCCGTCGTCCGACATCGTGGCGCCGTCGGCGAGCAGCTTGAAGAAGGCCTGGCGGTCGCCGCTGTTGACCGCGCCGACGAAGGCGCGGACGGTCGGGTCGGAGAGCTGGTCGGGTGAGATGGCCATGGGGACTCCCGGGTCGGGGTTGGTGGGGGCGGTGCCGTCCAGTCAAACGCACGATCGGGAGCGGGTCGCGGGAACGTGCGCCGTCCAGGTGGTCGGCGCCGGGTGACGGGCCTCCCGCCGGGGCGAACGCATCTGCTATCGAATAGCTCGGTGACCGATGTAATCTGAACACATGCGCGAGCACCGTGTTCCCCCGTCTCCTGCCGTGCCCGGGCTGCGTGCCCTGCTCACCACCGAGCGGCCCCGGCCGGAGCTGATCCGCCGGCACCCCGCGGCCTGGCGGCTGGCGGTGGCCACGGTCTGCTTCGGTGCCTTCATGGGGCAGCTGGACGCCAGCATCGTGACCCTCACCTACCAGCCGCTGCGCGAGGAGTTCCACAGCGGTCTGGCCGGGGTCGAGTGGGTCTCGCTGGCCTACCTGCTGGCCCTGGTCGCGCTGCTGGTCCCGGTCGGCCGGCTCTCCGACGTGCACGGCCGCAAGCTGTTCTACCTGTACGGCTTCGCGGTCTTCACGGCCGCCTCGGCCGCCTGCGGCCTGGCACCGGGGCTGGCCGCGCTGGTCGGGTTCCGGGTGGTGCAGGCGGTGGGTGCCGCGCTGATGCAGGCCAACAGCGTCGCCCTGGTGACCACCAGTGCGCCGGCGGACCGGATGCGTGGCGCGCTCGGGATCCAGGCCGCCGGCCAGGCGCTCGGACTGGCACTCGGGCC
This sequence comes from Kitasatospora sp. NPDC024654, assembly GCF_055559155.1. NCBI lineage: Bacteria > Bacillati > Actinomycetota > Actinomycetes > Kitasatosporales > Streptomycetaceae > Kitasatospora > Kitasatospora sp. NPDC024654. Next base: position 33,590 of record NZ_JBVHLF010000002.1, on the reverse strand, counting down.
GACCGTCGGCGGTGCACTGGTGGACACCCTGGGCTGGCGCTGGGTCTTCCTGGTCAACGTGCCGATCGGTGTGCTGGCCCTGGTCGGCGGCCACTACCTGCTGCCGCGCACCCGCCAGGGCGCGGACCACGGGCGAATAGACGTGCGGGGCGTGCTGCTGCTGGCCTGCTCCAGCACGGCGGCCCTGCTCGCGCTCTCAGTGGCCTCCGGGCTCGGCCTGCCGCTCTGGACGGTGCTCGGGCTGGTGCTGATCGCCGGCCTGGCCGGCTGGGCGTTCGTCCGACGGCAGCGCAGCTGCCCGCGGCCGCTGCTGGACCTCGCGCTGCTGCGGGCCGGGCGGATCGGTCCGGGCCTGCTCGCCGGGCTCTGCGGCTACCTGGTGCTCTTCGGACCGCTGGTGCTGGTTCCGGTCGCGCTGGCCCGGCACGGCACGGCGCCGCTGACCACCGGGCTGGTGCTGACCGCGCTGCCGGTCGGCTTCGCGGTCGCCGCCACCACCGCCGAGCGGCTGCTCCCGGCGGGCTGGTCCGACCTGCGGCGCAGCCGGATCGGGGCGGCCGGCTGTCTGGTGGCGCTGGCGCTGCTCGTGGCGCTGCCGCTGCGGGCCGGCACGCTGCCCTGGTCGCTGGCGCTGCTCGGGCTGGCACTGGGGGTGCTGATCCCGGCCAACAACACCCTGGTGATGCGGGCGATCCCGGCCGGCTCGGCGGGGACCGGGGGTGGCATGGTCAACATGACCCGCGGTCTGGGCACCGCGATCGGGGTCGCCGCCGTGACGCTGGCCCTGCACCTGGCCCCGGGGGACGGCGGGCCGAGGGCCGCCGGGTTCGTGCTGCTGGGCTTCGCCGCGTTGGCGCTGGTCACGACCGTTCCGCTGCGGTTGTCCGTCAAGTTTTGGTAATGATTATCAGCATTATGACAGCTGGGCTGGTTCTGAAAATCGTTTCTGACTAGCGTGAGTGGTGTCGAACCGTGCCGGACACCGCTCAGTCGGGGTCCGCCGCTCCCGAGGAGTCCCCACCCCATGCGCGTCCCCCTGTCCCGTCCCGGCCGCCGGCCCGTCGCACGGCTGGCGATCGGCGCCGCCGCCGTCGCGACTCTCGCGGCGACCACGAGTGCCTGCTCCACCGCCTCCCCGGCGCGGAGCGCGGCCGGCTCCACGGGCGGCGGCAAGGTGATCCAGGTCGCCGCGGCGGAGAACTTCTGGGGCAGCATCGCGAGCCAGCTCGGCGGTGACCACGTGAAGGTGACCAGCATCGTCACCAACCCGGACACCGACCCGCACTCCTACGAGCCGACCACCGCCGACGCCCGGACGGTCACCGGCGCATCGTTCGTGATCACCAACGGGATCGGCTACGACGCCTGGTCCGACAAGCTGCTCGCCGACAGCCAGGTGAGCGGTCGGACCGTGCTCAAGGTCGGTGACCTGCTCGGCAAGAAGCCCGGGGACAACCCGCACCAGTGGTACTCGGCGGACAGCCTCCACCAGGTGATCGACCAGATAACCGCCGACTACCAGAAGATCGACCCGGCCGACTCGGCGTACTTCGCCGACCAGAAGCAGACCTTCGAGACCACCACGCTGGCCCAGTACAACCAACTGGAATCCGACATCAAGGCGAAGTACGCGGGCACGCCGATCGGTGCCTCGGAGTCCATCGTGACCCCGCTGGCCGAGACCCTGGGCCTCAAGATGCTCACCCCGGAGACCTTCCTGGACGCCGAGAGCGAGGGCACCGACCCGACCGCCGGCGACAAGGCCCTGATCGACCAGCAGATCGCCACCAAGCAGATCAAGATCTACGTCTACAACACGCAGAACTCCGACCCCGACGTGATGGCCCAGGTGAGCGCCGCCAAGGCCCAGGGCATCCCGGTCGCCACGGTCACCGAGACGCTGGCTCCCGCGAACGCGACCTTCCAGGCCTGGCAGACCCAGGAGCTCCAGGGCATCGAGGCCGCACTGCACCAGGCGACGGGCAAATGAGCCGGCAGCTGGTCCTCGGCACGGACCCCACGACGGCGCCGGCCACCACGCCGGGCACCGACCCGGTGCTCGCGCTGCGCGGGGCGGCGGTGCGGGTGGGCGGACGGACCCTCTGGTCCGGGGTCGACCTCACGGTCGGCCCGGGCGAGTTCACCGCCGTGCTCGGCCCGAACGGGGTGGGCAAGTCCACCATGGTCAAGGTGCTGCTCGGGGTGCTGCCCGCGGCGGCCGGTGAGGTGCGGGTGCTCGGCGCCCAGCCCGGCGCCGCCAACGCCCTGGTGGGCTACCTGCCGCAGCGGCGCAGTTTCGACCCCGGCCTGCGGATCCGCGGCATCGACGTGGTCCGGCTCGGCCTGGACGGTGACCGGTGGGGGATCCCGCTGCCCGGCCTGCGCACCGCGCGCCGGCGCGCCGAGCACGAGCGGATCGCCGAGGTGATCGAGCTGGTCGGCGCCACGGCGTACGCGCACCGGCCGATCGGGCAGTGCTCGGGCGGGGAGCAGCAGCGACTGCTGATCGCCCAGGCGCTCGTGCGCCGGCCCCGACTGCTGCTGCTGGACGAGCCGTTGGACAGCCTCGACCTGCCGAACCAGAGCGCCGTGGCGGCGCTGCTGGGGAGGATCTGCCACCAGGAGGGGGTGTCGGTGGTGATGGTCGCCCACGACGTCAACCCGATCCTGCACCAGCTGGACCGGGTGGTCTACCTGGCCGAGGGCGGCGCGGTGGCCGGCACGCCGGAGCAGGTGATCACCTCGGAGACGCTCACCCGGCTGTACGGCACTCCGGTCGAGGTGCTGCGCACCGCGGGCGGCCGGCTGGTCGTGGTCGGACAGCCGGAGGCGCCCGCGCGGCACGGCGACCGGCACGCGGACACGACGCCGGTGGTCCCCCAGGTCGTCGCGCAGCGGAGCGGAGACGGTGATGACGCTGCTGGCTGACGGGTCGGGGCCGGTGTTCTCCTGGAACCTGGTCGCCGACTTCCAGGACATGTGGTCGTACGTGTTCATGGTGAACGCCTACCGGGCCGGGGCCGTCGTGGGGGCGGTCTCGGCCGTGGTGGGCTGGTTCATGGTGCTGCGCCGGCAGACCTTCGCCGGGCACACCCTCTCGGTGGCGGCCTTCCCCGGTGCCGCGCTGGCCACCCTGCTGGGGGTGAGCGTCTCGCTGGGCTACTTCGGCTTCTGCGTGGCCGCCGCGCTGGTGATCGCCGCGCTCGGCCGGCGCGGCCGGTCGGGCGGCGCGGAGGAGTCGGCCGGCACCGGTACCGTCCAGGCCTTCGCGCTGGCCTGCGGTTTCCTCTTCCTCACCCTCTACAAGGGGTTGCTGGAGGGACCGGAGGCGCTGCTGTTCGGCAGCTTCCTGGGCATCACGAGCGACCAGGTGCTGGTGCTGGCGGTGGTGGCCGCGGTGGTGCTCGGGGTGCTGGCGCTGATCGGGCGCCCGCTGCTGTTCGCCTCGATCGACCCGGAGGTCGCGGTCGGCCGCGGGGTGCGCGTGCGGCTGCTCTCCGTCGTCTTCCTGGTGCTGCTGGGAGCGGCTACCGCGGAGGCCAGCCAGATCACCGGCACGCTGCTGGTCTTCGCGTTGATGGTGATACCGGCCGCGACCGCGCAGCAGTTGACCGCGCGGCCGGGGCTGGGGCTGTTGCTCGCGGTGCTGCTCGCCGTCGGAGCCTGCTGGCTCGGCTTGTTCGCCGCGTACTACCAGCCGTACCCGCTGGGCTTCTTCGTGACGACCTTCGCGTTCGGCGGGTACGTGCTGGCCCATCTGGTGCGCTGGGTACGGGAGTCGCCCGGACGGACCGCTCGGGCGACCGCGGCGGTGGCGGGGGGTGCGCTGTGACCAGCTCGCTGGCCGGTACCGCCATCATGACCCAACCGTTCTTCCAACACGCCCTGCTGGCCGGCACGTTCATCGCGCTGGCGTGCGGGCTGGTGGGCTACTTCCTGGTGCTGCGGGCGCAGATCTTCACCGGTGACGCGCTCAGCCACGTCGCGTTCACCGGCGCGATGGCCGCCCTGGCCGGCGGTTACGACCTGCGGCTCGGCCTCTTCGTGGCGACCATCGGGGTCGGCCTGCTGCTGGGTGGGCTGGGTCGGCGCGGGCGGCCGGACGACGTCGTGATCGGCAGTGCCTTCGCCTGGATCCTCGGGCTGGGCGCGTTCTTCCTGACCGTCTACACCACCTCGCGCAGCGGCGCCGGCCAGGGCGGGGCCGGGACCACCGTGCTGTTCGGTTCGATCTTCGGCCTGGGCGGCAGCGCGACCACGGTCGCCGTGCTGATCGCCGGCGGCTGCTGCCTGGCGCTGCTGCTGATCGCCCGGCCGCTGCTCTTCGCGACCCTGGACGAGGCGGTCGCGGCGGCCCGCGGGGTGCCGGTGCGGATGCTCGGCTTCGGGTTCCTGGCGCTGGTCGGGGCGTGCGCGGGGGAGGCCACCCAGGCGGTGGGCTCGCTGTTGCTGCTCGGGCTGCTGGCCGCGCCGGCGGGCGCGGCGCTGCGACTGACCGAACGGCCGTTCCGCGGGCTGGCGTTGTCCGCGGCCTTCGCGGTCGGCGAGCTGTGGGCCGGGCTGCTGCTGAGCGCCGAGTTCCCCACGCTGCCGCCGAGCTTCAGCATCATGGCGGCGGCGACCGCGGTGTACGGCGCGACCTTCCTGCTCCGGCCCGGCCGGGCGGGGCGCGGGCGGGCGCTCCCGGCGGGGGCCGGGGCGGCCGGCTGAGGCGCCTGCTCCGGCACTGCTTCGCGCGCCCGTCGGCCAACGGCCGGCGGGCGCGTCGGCGTTCACCAGGAGGTGGCCGGTTGTGCTGCTGAGTGCCCGCCGGTTGATCTACAGTGCTGCAGGTCATAACCCGTCACTTGGTGACCTGAGGAGGAATCGAGTCATGTCGGCTGAGACGTTCGAGTTCCAGGTGGAAGCGCGTCAGCTTCTGCAGATGATGATCCATTCGATCTACTCGAACAAGGACGTGTTCCTGCGCGAGCTGGTCTCCAACGCTTCCGACGCGCTGGACAAGCTGCGCCTCGAAGCCCTGCGCGACGACACGCTCGGTGCGGACGTGTCCGACCTGCACGTCGCCATCGAGGCCGACCGGGAGGCCCGCACGCTCACCGTGCGGGACAACGGCATCGGCATGTCGTACGACGAGGTGGTCCAGCTCATCGGCACGATAGCCAACTCCGGCACGGCGAAGTTCCTGCGGGAGCTGAAGGAGGCCAAGGACGCGACCGTGACCGAGGGCCTGATCGGCCAGTTCGGCGTCGGCTTCTACGCCAGCTTCATGGTGGCCGACGAGGTCACGCTGCTGACCCGGCGCGCCGGCGAGAGCACGGGCACCCGCTGGACGTCGAGCGGCGAGGGCACGTACACCATCGAGACCGTGGCCGAGGCCCCGCAGGGCACCGCGGTCACCCTCCACCTGAAGCCCGTGGACACCGAGGACCGGCTCTACGACTACACGTCCGGCTGGAAGATCCGGGAGATCGTCAAGCGGTACTCGGACTTCATCACCTGGCCCATCCGGATGGCCGCCGAGGGCGCCGCGGAAGCGGCGGACGGCGACGACGCCGCCCCGCGCGAGCCGGAGACCCTGAACTCCATGAAGGCGCTGTGGGCGCGTTCGCGGGACGAGGTGTCCGACGCCGAGTACCACGAGCTCTACAAGCACATCAGCCACGACTGGACGGATCCGCTGGAGACCATCCGGCTGCAGGCGGAGGGCACCTTCGAGTACCAGGCGCTGCTCTTCATCCCCGCGCACGCGCCGCACGACCTGTACACCCAGGGCTACCAGCGCGGCGTCCAGCTCTACGTGAAGCGCGTCTTCATCATGGACGACTGCGAGGCGCTGCTGCCCGGCTACCTGCGATTCGTCAAGGGTGTCGTCGACGCGCAGGACCTCTCGCTCAACGTGTCCCGCGAGATCCTGCAGCAGGACCGCCAGATCCAGCTGATGCACCGCCGTCTGGCGAAGAAGGTGCTGTCCGCGATCAAGGACATGATGGCCAACGCCCCCGAGCGCTACGCCACGCTCTGGCGGGAGTTCGGCCGCGTCCTCAAGGAGGGCCTGCTCGGCGACTTCGAGAACCGGGACGCCATCCTCGCCGTCTCCTCCTTCGCCTCCACGCACGACCAGGAGGCGCCGACCACCCTGAAGCAGTACGTCGAGCGGATGAAGGACGGGCAGGAGCACATCTTCTACCTGACCGGTGAGTCCCGGCAGGCCATCGAGAACTCCCCGCACATGGAGGCGTTCCGGGCCAGGGGCATCGAGGTCCTGCTGTTGACCGACCCGGTCGACGAGGTGTGGGTCGAGGCCGTCCCCGAGTTCGACGGCAGGCAGCTGCGGTCGGTCGCCAAGGGCGAGGTCGACCTCGGTACCGACGAGGAGAAGAAGGAGGCCGAGACCGAGCGCGAGAAGCGGCAGCAGGAGTACGCCGGGCTGCTCGGCTGGATGACGGACCGACTGGGTGAGAGCGTCAAGGAGGTGCGGCTCTCCTCCCGGCTGACCGTCTCGCCCGCGTGCATCGTCTCGGACACCCACGACGTGACCCCGGCGCTGGAGAGCATGTACCGCGCGATGGGCCAGGACGTCCCGCGGATCAAGCGGATCCTCGAACTCAACCCCGGTCACGCGCTGGTGAGCGGCCTCAACAAGGCGCACACCGAGCGCGGGGAGGACACCGGTCTCGCCGAGGCCGCCGAACTCCTCTACGGCATGGCGCTGCTGGCCGAGGGCGGCGAGCTGAGCGATCCGTCACGCTTCATCAAGCTGGTGGCGGACCGCCTCGAGCGGACCTTGTAGCGCGCGGCGCGCTGGATCAACCGGTCCCGGAACGGGGGCCGGCACGGCTCACGTGGCCGTGCCGGCCCCCGTTCCGCTCTCCGGCGCCGGCCGGGCGCCGCTGCGCTGTCGGTCGGTCCGCCGGGTAGCGCGTCGAGCAGGGAATCCCCTCGCAAACCTCGCCGCGTCCTGCCCTGCGGCGGCTGTCGTGTTCCGGCCATGTCCAGTTGATGAACTGGCATGGCCTCGTCATGGAAGCCTATGGTGGGTCACATCCGGTCGGCGGCGTCGCCTCCGCCGGGCAGGTGGCGGTTCGTCGGCCTGACGCTTCGGCGAGACCAACCGCACCGCTGCTTCGAGCACGTTCTCCTTCCAACTCGGCGGCCCACTGCCGCTGTTCGGCTCTGCTTCGCGGTGGCCCCCACATGCCGCCCCGAACGGGTCCCCCCACAACAGAAGGAACAACGCAGTGACAGAGAAGAACACCTACGGCCGCGCCATCGCGGTCCTGGCGATAGCCGGAGCGCTCAGCTCGGTGATCGTCCCCGCGGCCGACGCGGCCCCCGCCTCCCCGGCGCACCGTCACCACCACTACGCACTGGGCGCGTTGTTGGATCCGACCCGGGACCACACCCACACCGCGCTCGCCCCGCACGCGCTCGCCGCCGACCTGCCCGCGAGCGTGGACCTCAGCAACTACCTTCCCGCCGTGGGCGATCAGGGCCAGGTCGGGTCGTGCGTGGCGTGGGCGATCGACTACTCCGCCATCGGCATCATGGAGGGCGAGCAGGGCATCAAGGGCGCCCCGCACGCCCCGATGTACACCTACGCGCAGATCGCCCAGGGCGACGACCAGGGCAGCTACGCCTACCAGCACTTCGACATCCTGACCACGCAGGGCCTCGACACCAAGGCCGACTACTGGCAGGGCGACTTCGACTACACCACCCAGCCCGACGCCAACGAGACCGCGAACGCGGCCAACTGGAAGCTGTCCGGCTACACCGCCCTGGACACCGGTAGCGCTCTGGTGAACGAGGTGAAGAGTTCGCTCGCGCAGGGCGAGCCCGTGGTCTTCGCCTTCGAGGTGTACCAGAGCCTGGAGGACATCGATGCCTCCACCGCCGCCAACTACAGCTACTACCCGACCGATTCGGAGCTGGCCGGGCAGCCGCTGGGCGGTCACGAGGTGGCCATCGTCGGCTACAACGACCAGGGCGTGAAGATCGCCAACTCCTGGGGCAGCTCGTGGGGTGACAACGGCTACTTCACCGTGCCGTGGAAGTTCGTCACCAACCAGATCGAGGAGGCCGACGCCGTCGGCAAGATGATCGCCACCGGCTCCGGCGTCTACTGATCCGAGCCGTCCCCCGGTCGTAGCCCTCGGACGACCGTTCCGGGAGATCAGCTGCCGGGCGGCCCGGGAAACCGGACGCCCGGCAGCTGATCTCCCACGTCCCTTTCCGGCGCCCTCCGTTCAGTGCGTGGCTCCGGCCGCGAGCGGCAGGTCGGTCCGGGTCGCGGCGGCGGTCAGCAGGATGGTCCGGATCGCCGCCGCGGTCAGTGCCACCGGGAGCGAGGGGGCCGCGCGGTCCACCACCTGTTCGGGGGTGAACGGGACATGGACGAACCCACCGCGCAGGGTGGGGAGTTTGGTGGCGATGTGGTGCATGAGCCCGTAGAAGACGTGGTTGCACACGTAGGTGCCGGCGGTCTGGGAGACCGAGGCGGGCACCCCGGCCGCCCGCAGCGCGGCGACGCACGCCTTGATCGGCAGAGTGCTGAAGTAGGCCGCCGGACCGCCCACGACGATCGGTTGGTCGACCGGACGGTGGCCCGCGTTGTCGGGGACGCGCGCGTCGTCGACGTTGATCGCCACGCGCTCCAGGGTGATGTCCGGGCGGCCGCCGGCCTGCCCGACGCCGAGTGCCAGGTCCGGCCCGACGGCCTCGATCGCCGCCCGCAACTCCTCGCGAGCGGTGCCGAACACGCAGCTCAGCCGGACGGCGGTGATCTCCAGACCGGCCGGGCGGTCGGCCGCCACCAGCGACACCGCCTCCCAGGACGGGTTGACCTCGGCGCCGTCGAAGGGTTCGAAGCCGGTGATGAGGACCCTGGTCATACGGCGGACCTCCAAGACGGGTCGGGCGAGGGCCCGGGCGGGCGGGTAGGTGCCGACGGGTCAGAACGCGAAGAGCGCGACGACGGCGATGTTGCAGAGCAACAGCACAGCGGCGGTCGGGAGTTGGGCCTTGATCGGACCGTACTGGTCCTTGAGCTCCAGCAGCGCGGCGGGGACGAGGTTGAAGTTGGCGGCCATCGGGGTGACCAGCGTGCCGCAGAATCCCGCGAGCATGCCGGCCGCCAGCACGACCGGTGGCCGGCCGTGCAGATGCTGGACGAGGACGGGCCAGCCGACCGCGGCCGTCAGCACCGGGAAGGCGGCGAAGGCGTTGCCCATGACCGCCGAGAACACCGCCATGCCGACGCAGTAGACGACCACCGCGAGGTACTTCTGGTCCGCGGGGAGAACGGAGGTGGTGATCCGGCCGACCTGGGCGCCGACCCCCGCGACCTGGAAGACGCCGCCCAGCACGGTGAGGAGCTGCGGCAGGAGCATGATCGGGCCCATCGACTCCAGCAGGCCGCGGCCGGCGTGCAGTGGGGTGGCGACGCGGCGCTCGCGGACCACCGCCATCGCCACCGCCAGCGCGGTGATCGCGCCGAAGCCCAGACCGAGGATGGTCTCGCTGCCGGGCTGCAGCAGGGCGGTGCCGCCCGGGTGCCAGTTCTTGACGACCGACGCGCACACCACCGCGACCAGCGGAACGGTGAGCGCGGGCAGGAAGAGCCGGTTGCCGACCCGGGCGGCCGAGGCGGCCCGTTCGGCCGGAGGGGTGGTCCGTGGCTCGCCGCGGCCGACCCGGCCGAGGCCGGCCAGCAGCACCATGGCCAGCACCGCGGCGCCCAGCGGCGCCGCGGGCGCGGTCCGGTCCGCCACCCAGGAGCTGTAACCGAAGGAGACGCCGAGCAGGCCCCAGAAGGCGGCGGAGCCGAACCGCCGGGGATTGCTGCGGTCCCGCGCCATCTGGGCGGCCATCACGAGGAAGAGCGCGCCGACCAGCCAGTAGAACCACTCGACCTTGATCACCGAACGTCCTCGCGGGTGCGGGCCGTTGCCAGTTGATTGAGCGTCAACTCCCGTTCCAGTGAACGGTCCAGGCGCAGCAGCCGGAAGCCGTGGACGAGGAAGGCGCAGGCGGCGGTGGGGACCGCCCAGAGCGCCACCGCCGCCGGTTCGAGATGGACGTGGTAGGTGGTGTTGACCAGTCCGGTGATCAGCAGGACCGAGCCGACCGCCAGGAAGCAGTCCTCGCCGAAGAAGAGGCCCACCGTGTCGGCACTGGCCGCGAAGGAACGGATGCGCTCGCGTGCCCGGTCGGTCAGCGGGCCGTGCCGGCGTTCGGCGGCCCGCTCCGCGATCGGGACCACCATCGGCCGCACGCTCTGCGCGGGGCCGCCGATGCTGGTGATCCCGAACGCCGCGGTCAGCTGACGGATGCCCAGGTAGAGGGCGAGGAAGCGGCCGGTGGTGAGTCCCCCGAGCCGGGCGATCAGGGTCCGGGCCTGGTCCTGCAGCCCGTGGTGCTCCAGCAGGCCGATCACGGGGAGCGTGATGACGAAGACCGTCACCGACCGGCTGCCGGCGAAGCCGGTGCCGAAGGCGTCCAGGATGCCGACCGGTGAGAGTCTGCCCAGCGCCCCGGTGACCACCCCGGCGACGCCGACGACCAGTAGGGGGTTGCGCCTGGTGGCGAAGCCGACGACCACCACGAGGACGCCCAGGAGAACGATCATCCGTCCGCCTTCCGGAGAGCAGCCACCACGGAGTGCGATGGGGGACTGCGGGGGACGCTAGAGGATCACCGGACGGCTCCACAAGGGTGTTGACATGATCGGCTCACCCTGGCGCGGTGACCGGTCAGTTGTCGCCGGACTGCTGCGCCTGCTCCATCAACGCCGCGGAGTCCACCAGGTCGTCCGCGGGCGGCGCGCTGGGCAGCACCGGGGTGCCGTAGTCGGAGTAGTCGGCGGTGAGGTCGAGTTCGCCGTTCTTGGTCTGCGTCCGGGTGGAGTGCCTGACCAGCAGGTCGTCGCCGTCGACCCAGACGTCGATGTGCTCGCTGGTGATCCCTTGCGACTGCACCTGCTGGCGCAGCGCGTCGAGCTGGTCGGAGGTCAGCCCGTCGGCGGCGCCGGCGCTGTCGGACAGGTCGTCGAGCGACAGGTCGCCGCTGTAGTGCGTGGCGGGCGTGGAGTCGACGGTCTCCGTGCCGTCCGCGGTGACCCTGCCGGAGGCGATCAGGGCGCGGACCGCGGCGACCGGGTCGGCGTTGCGGAAGCCGTTCCGCAGCGAGTCACCCGCCGTGCCCAGGTAGGTCGCCAGGTCCGCGTAGCCGTACTTCAACCAGTGCTTGCCGCCGAGCTGTGCGGTCACGGCCGGGGACAGGCGCATGTTCACGTACACCGCGTCGGGCAGGTAGACCATGTCTGCCGGGCCGCTCGACCCCAGCTTCGACGTGAGGGCCGCCGGCAGTTGCGTCTGCATCGTGCCCTGCACGCCGTTCGCCCAGGAGAGCGAGCCCTTGCTGGTGATCGTCCCGCTGGGGGTCTGGACGGTCTCGCCGACCACGGCCGACTCGGCCGCGCCGGTCCGGTCGCTGACCTTCCGCAGCAGCCCGGCCGGGGTCACCTCGATCGGCGACGCGCCGCCGCCCGGGGTCGCCGCGGTCGGCGATCCGGGGGCCAGGTGTGCGGCGCCCGGCTTGGCGTCCGCGCCGCAGGCCGCCGTCCCGGCCAGGGTCAGGACGAGGGGCGCGGTGACGAGTGTGCGGGTGCGTGCGGTGCTCATGCTCGGATCCCCTCCCGAGCGGCCGGTCGGCCGCTTCACTGATGGAGCAACCAGCGGACTCCGGCCGATCGCCCGGCCGGCTCGCCCGGCTCTTTTCCGACGTCAGTGCGCGCCGCCGCGCGGGAACAGGTCGGGGTTGTCCAGGACGTACTCCCGCACTCCGGTGGCCGGCCGGCCGGTGACCCGCTCGACGTCGTCGGTGGAGCGGTCGTAGCGGTTCTGCGCGTGCAGGCGGGCCATGGTCGCCAGGTGCTCGAAGACGTGGTCGGGAAGCCCGAGCGGGCGCAACTCCTGCTCGACCCACTCGTCGTACGGCGGATCGAGGTAGCTGATGGGTCGGCCCAGCACCGCGGAGAACTCCGCCGCCAGCTCGGTCAGGTCCCGCGAGGCGGGTCCGGTCAGTTCGTAGGTGTGCCCGGTGTGCGGGGCGGGGTCCGCCAGGACCGTCGTGATGACCTCCGCGACGTCCGCGGCCGCGATCGGGGAGGTGCGACCGGCCCCGAACGGCAGCCGGATCGTCCCGTCCTTCGTCATCGACTCGTACGCGAACACCCGGAAGAGCGGATTCTCCATGAACACCGTGGGCCGGACGTGCGTCACGGGCAGCCCCGACCAGTTCAGGACCTGTTCCGCCAGCCAGTGCCCGTGCTGCTGCGCCGACTCGGCCGTACTGGTGAGATCCATCTGCGAGACGGTCAGCTGGGACATGTTGACCAGCACCTCCAGGCCGCCGTACTGGCGGGCCGCGGCGGCCACGGTCACCGTCGCCTCCAGGTACTGCGACGACACGCCCATCCCGAAGTACATCCGTCCGCAGCCGGCCAGAGCGCGGGCCACGTCCGCACCTCGGGTCAGGTCACCCACCACGACCTCGGCACCCAGCGCGCGCAGCCCCTCGGCCCGCTCGTCGTCCACCCGGACGAGGGCGCGGACCGGCAGGCCCCGCCGTCGCAGCGCGTCGGCCACCCGCCTGCCCACGCCGCCCACGCTGCCGGTGGCGCCGGTCACCAGAATCGGCTGGTCATCCGTCATGAGGTCGCTCCTGTAGTCACGTACCGGTCCTCGGCGGCCGGACCCTCGCCACGAGGGTACGTTCGCCGTGCCCGGTCGGCACCGTGGTGGGGAGCGGCCTGCCGGTCAACCGGGGTGATCCCGGGCGCGCCGTCCCGGGTTCCGGGTACCCGGCCCGGTGATGATGGGAGACCGCGTACCTTTCCCCGGCCCGAGGTGATGACGGATGTGCCGTCTGTTCGGCATGAGCAGCGCTCCGCAGCGGACGCGCGCCACCTTCTGGCTGCTCGACGCCCCGGACAGCCTGGCCGCCCAGAGCCGTCGCGACCCCGACGGAACCGGGCTGGGTTTCTTCGACGCCGACGGCACGCCGCACGTGCACAAGGCCCCGATCGCGGCCTGGGAGGACCGCGCGTTCGCCGAGGAGGGCCGCGAGGTCGAGTCGGTCACCTTCGTGGCGCACGTCCGCTACGCCTCGACCGGCGGCCTGGAGGAGCGCAACACCCACCCGTTCCTCCAGCACGGCCGGCTGTTCGCGCACAACGGCGTGGTCGCGGGCCTGCCCGAGCTGGAGGCCCAGCTGGGCGAGTCGCGCGCGCTGGTGCAGGGGGACACCGACTCCGAGCGGGTCTTCGCACTGATCACCCGTTCGATCGAGCACCACGGCGGGGAGGTCGGCGCCGGGCTGGCCGCCGCCGCCCGCTGGATCGCCGCCCACCTGCCGCTCTACGCGCTCAACCTGGTGCTGATCACGCCCGAGGAGATGTGGGCGCTGCGCTATCCCGACACGCACGAGCTGTACGTGCTGGAACGCCCGGCCGGCGGTCTGCACGGCACCAGTCGGCTCGACCACTGCGGTCGGGGCGGGCGGCTGCACGTACGGTCGGGGGAGCTGGCGCAGGTGCCCGCGGTGGTGGTGGCGAGCGAGCGGATGGACGAGAACCCGCACTGGCGGCTACTGCGTCCGGGCGAACTGCTGCACGTCAGCCGGGAGTTGCGGGTCCGCTCGCACATCGCGCTGCCCGACCCGCCGGCCCACCAGCTGGCCCTGGCCGACCTCGCCGACCGCGCGGCCGCCTCGCAGAGCGTGCACTGAGCGCCGGAGCGAGCGATACCAGCGGCACCTATTGACGTGGCCGGTCCCGCGATGTGACTGTGGCATCGGCACTTTACTCATGGACACGTCACGCAGTGTCCGCGTACCGCATGCGGCCGCGCGCGGGCCCATGTTGACCTTCGGTCAGCTGATGACCGGCGACGAGCGGCCGTCGCGACGCGAGTATTGGCATGCTCGCGACAATCGCGCGTCCGCGCTCGCCGCCGCGCATCACCGTGTCGGCACGCCGTGCGCCAGGGGAGAGGAACCCTTTTGATGAACTTCCGCAAGGTCGCCATGGCCGCGGTGTCGGTCGGCGCGTTAGCCGCCGGCCCGCTCGTGCTGCCGGCCACCGTGGCCCAGGCGCAGAGCACCGCGAGCCCGCGGCTCGGCTCGGCGGCAAGCCTGCCCAGTCCCCAACTCGCCGGCCGGGGAACCGTCCAGGTGTGCGCCGGCATCGCGCGGAACCGCTGCATGGCCGAACTCGTCACGGTGGCGCCCGGGTCGACCAAGGCGCTCGCGACCAGCGCCCCGGCCGGGTACGGACCGGCGGACTTCGCCGCCGCGTACCATCTGCCGGCCGCCAACGCGGGCCCCGCCAACACCATCGCGATCCTCGACGAGGGCGCGTTCCCGACCCTCGAGGCCGACCTCAACGCCTATCGCACGCAGTACGGCCTGCCCGCGTGCACCACGGCCAACGGCTGCTTCAGGCAGGTCGACGAGCACGGCGGCGCTCCGCTGGCCGCCGGCACGACCTCCGACGAGAAGAACTTCGACGAGCAGGTCGGCGTCGAGACCACGCTGGACGTCGACATGGCCTCCGCCGCCTGCCCGACCTGCCACATCCTGGAGATCACGGTCAACCGTGACATGACCACCAGCGAGGACCAGGCCGCCGAGGACTTCGGCGTCGCCATGAACACCGCGGCGGCGCTCGGTGCGTCGGCGGCCAGCGTCAGCTACCAGTTCAGTCCGGACGCGACCCTCGACCTCGGTGCGGCCGCCCGCGACTTCTACCACCCGGGGATGGCGATAACCGCCTCCTCGGGCGACGGCGGATACGAGGGAACGCCCTCCGGCTGGCCGCAGAACCTGCCCACCGTCACCTCCGTCGGCGGCACCACCCTCTACCGCACACCCGGCGCCGGCCGGGGCGGCTACACCGAGGTCGCCTGGGACGGCTCCGGCAGCGGCTGTGCCGCCGAACTGCCGCCCGCGCTTGGCCAGCCCACCAGCGTGTCGGCCAACTGCCGCGGCCACCGCGCCGGTTCGGACGTCGCCGCCGACGCCGACCCGACCACCGGTGCGGCCGTCTACGACGACTACACCCCCTTCTCCGGCCAGCAGCAGGGCTGGCTCGCGGTGGGTGGCACCAGCCAGTCCAGCCCGTACATCGCCGGCCTGTACGCACGCGGCGGCCACCTGGCCGACGTCGAGGGGCCCAACACCCTCTACGCCGCGCCGTCCTCGGCGTTCAACGACGTCACGGTCGGCCAGAACGCGCCGGCGAACAGCGGTTGCACGGTGCTGTGCGTCTCCGGGCGCGGCTGGGACGGCCCGACCGGGCTCGGCACGCCCAACGGCCTGTCGGGGTTCTGACCGAGGTACGGGAGGGGGAAGCGCGCGGGCGGCCGGGGGGGGGCGTCCCCCCCCCCCCCCTCCCCTTCACGAAGAAACAACAAAAGGGGAAGAAAAACCCCCACTAAAAGCCGCTCGCGCAGGTGTGGTACGAG